>DAHVVW010000024.1 GCA_027357125.1 Clostridiales bacterium | reverse complement strand
TGCGGGATAGTAGGTTATATTGGGAAACAGGCCGCAGTTCCTATTTTGGTGGACGGCCTCAAAAAGCTTGAATACCGGGGTTACGACTCAGCCGGAGTTGCAGTGCTTGACCAAGAAGGAATTTTGGTCACCAAAAGTGTAGGCAAATTAGCTAATTTAGAAGATAAGATCGGAGAGGACTTCTCCCAGGCAGTTATTGGCATCGGGCATACCCGTTGGGCAACTCATGGCCGCCCGTCAGATTTTAACGCGCATCCCCATTGCGATTGTACGGGAGATTTTGCGGTTGTGCATAACGGAATTATTGAAAACTACCTTGAGCTTAAGGAATCACTGCTTGAAAAAGGACATAAATTTTTGTCTGAAACCGATACGGAAGTAATTGCCCATCTGGTGGAAGAAGCTTACGCCGGGGACATAGAGCAGGCAGTTCGCCAAGTTCTTACGCAAATCAAAGGTTCGTATGCGATGGTAGTGATTAGCCGCCGCGACCCCGGACTGTTAGTAGCAGCGCGCAAAGACAGTCCGCTGGTAGTGGGCTTGGGGGAGGGAGAATTTTTTATTGCGAGTGACATTCCAGCTATTCTGAGCCATACGCGCAAGACCTATATTTTAGCGGACGGGGAAATGGTGGTTCTGAGTGAACAAAGTGTTAAAGTCACCGACTTCGAGGGGAACGCCCGCACTAAGGAAGTTTTTGAGGTCAAATGGGATGCAGTGGCAGCAGAAAAAGGCGGGTATGAGCATTTCATGCTCAAAGAGATCTTCGAACAGCCACGGGCCTTGCGCGATACCATGAGCGGGCGGCTCGAAGATGACAGGGTAGTGCTGCAAGAAGTGGACTTGTCAGCAACTGAGCTGGCTAAGATTAATAAAGTGTTTATTATTGCCTGCGGCACCGCCTCCCATGCCGGGCTTGTGGGTAAAAACCTGATTGAGCGCTGGGCCCGGATTCCGGTTGAAGTAGACATTGCTTCGGAATTCCGCTACCGCTCACCTATAATTGATGAGCATACCCTGGTATTAGTGATCAGCCAATCAGGAGAAACTGCGGATACTCTGGCGGCTTTGCGTGAGGCCAGAAAGCAGGGAGCGCGCGTAGTTGCGGTTACGAATGTAGTCGGCAGCTCAGTTTCGCGCGAAGCGGATGATGTGATTTACACCTGGGCTGGTCCGGAAATCGCTGTGGCTTCGACCAAAGCTCACGTGACCCAACTGCAAGGGATGGTCATGTTTGCCTTATATTTGGCGCAAGCGCGGGGAACTTTGCCTACAAAGAAAATCTCTACGGTTATTTCAGCCCTTAAAGAAATCCCGAGTCAAGTACAGGAAATCCTCGACCAAGCCGAAGGTATCAAAGAAATGGCCCAGAGTTTTGTAAATGTTGAAGACACCTTCTTCATCGGGCGCGGGTTGGACTGGGCTGTAGCCATGGAAGGGTCTCTGAAGTTAAAAGAGATTTCCTACATCCATGCCGAAGCTTACGCAGCCGGTGAGCTCAAACACGGAACTTTAGCCTTAATCACGGAACAGACTCCGGTGATCGCGCTTGCTACCCAGCGCGATGTGTACGAGAAAACCCTCTCGAATATCAAGGAAGTCAAAGCACGTGATGCGGAAGTAATAGGGCTGACCTATAAAGGAAACGCCGATATGCAGAAGCATGTAGACTATATGGTTTATATACCGCAGACGATCGATGAACTGGCCCCAATCCTCACGGTAGTGCCGCTCCAGCTCTTGGCCTACTATGTGTCCGTAGCCAGAGGGTGTGACGTCGATAAGCCGAGGAATTTAGCTAAGAGTGTGACGGTAGAGTAAAAAAGAAGGGGGAGACCCCTTCTTCTTTTTGTAGCATTATAAAGTCTGGTGAAGTATAAACATACTTAGGAGCACTTGCTTTTATCTTCGTCATTTGAAGAAAAAGTTGGTGCTTTCTAGTTTTAGGTTCACAGGCATTAACAAGGCGATGGGGGCTTTTCGTCATGCTTAAAGTTTTTGATTCAATTAATGAAGGATTTTGGCTCAAAGAGGAGAAATATGTTAAAGCATATAGAATTCTGTCGGGATTAACCAGACGGGGGACAGAACTATGTTTTTGCAGGGTTTGAAGGAAATAGAGAGGGAGAATAGGTTGAAGAAAATACTTGTGGCTGATGACGAAAAATCTCTGAGGATGCTGATTTCGGGCACTTTGGAAATTGGGAATTTTTTAGTGGCCGAAGCCGATAACGGCCAGGATGCCTGGAAAATGGTTAGCGAGGAAAAGCCGGATCTTGTCATTTTGGATGTGATGATGCCGGGGATGACTGGTTACCAAGTTTGCCAGTTGATTAAATCTAATCAGGAACTGCAGAAAATTAAAGTTATTATCCTTACGGCGAAGGGACAGCAAGCGGACAAAGAGGCTGCTTTGGAAGCCCGTGCAGACTATTATATAGCTAAACCGTTTAGTCCGGCTCAACTATTATCTGTTGTTGAAGATATTTTGGGAGAACAATAACACGATGAAAAGAAGAATCGCGTATCTGATCATTGCATGCATTCCCTTACTGGCTTTAGTTATCTATATCAATAACATCTTTGCCGAGATAAAGCTATATAATATCGACATGCAGCTTAAAAGCGATGAAGCCCTCGTTCATAAGTTAGAAGCCAGAATTCTTGAACGTTTTTCTAAATCGGAACAGGACGTAACCTTTATTGCTACTTATCTTGGTCAGAACCTGGCTGAAGCCGGAAGTCTATCTATCTCTGATTCCCAAGCCATTAAAAATGTCATGAATAATATCTTGCCGAGTTTTTTGAATGTCAATCACGCTTATCAAAAAATATCTTTTCTCGATAAAAATGGTAATGAAACCTTGGTTGCCACTAATAATAAAGTGCAAATAATGGCTCCAGTCAATAAAGCGAGCGAGGATTATTTTCAAGGGGTTATCCGGCACCGGGCCGGGGAGGTATATGTCTCTTTTGATGGCAATTCCGTACTTATCGCGAGCCCAATCTACAATGATGCAAAATTTTTCGGAGCGGTCGTATTAACTTTGCAAAAAGAGAATCTCCTCAAGGAACTGCAGGGAGACACCAAGGATAAGGTCATGCTCATTGAGGATACCGGCAAATACATCTTGACATCGAATCAACATCCGGGACGAGATTTTACGGCTGATTATTCTCCGGAGGTTTTAGATACTGTCAAGACTTCTACAGCTGGCCACACCGAAGTCGGTCAGGGGACATTGTTAACTTTTATCCCCCTTAAACTCGATGATCACAAGTGGTTTTTGATCACTCAAGCGGATAAAGGGGTGATCACTGCGAATACCCTAGTTTTGCAAAGACAGTTAATGGTGATCATCGTTCTTACTTTTGCAATTATTTTAGGGCTCTTAGGCTTGTGGAGCCTCTCCTATGGGAAAGTGCTTAAGGCAGAACGGTTGCGCATGGAAAACGATGAACTGGCAAATCTTAATTCTCAGCTACGGCGAAAACAAACTGAGCTTGAGGAGCAAACGGCTGTTGTGGAAGAACTTAATGCCCAGTTGGAAGATGAAAGCAGGAGGTACCACCAGCAGAAAGACACTTTGCAGGCCATTATCGATTCGGTTGGAATGGGTTTGGCCATGACTGACACGACCGGTAAGAGCATTTTTATGAACAAAGTTTGGCGGAGGATTTTCCGTTATGCTCAAGGGAATGATGGTGATATTCGCACCTTTGCGGAGGATAATTTAGTCGCAGATCACTTAATTCAAAATCTGGTTGCCGGGGCGACAAACGCTGAACAAGTTTCGGAAGAGATAAAAGAGTTACGGGACAATTATGAAGAACATTATCGTGCGGAGTTGGAGTACAAAGAGTCAACGCACCGGTATTGCCGAATTTCTTCCGTGCCTTGCCGGGCTACTGACGGTCAAGCGTTGGGACGAATTTTCCTTTTCCGGGATATTACCCGCTTCAAGGAGATTGATTTGCTTAAGTCGGAATTGATCAGTACGGTGAGCCATGAACTACGGACTCCGATGAGCAGTATTATGGGCTTCTCTGAATTGCTTCTAACCCGGCAATTGTCACCGGAGCGCTCCCGGCAATATATCGAAGTTATTCATGAACAGGCTGAGCGCTTAACTAAACTCATTAGTGATTTTCTTGACATACAGCGCATGGAAAGTGGTAAACAGGTTTTAGACAAGCAGCGGCTTGATTTTGTAGAAATCGTAAATCAGGCAATTGAACTTTTTAGCAATACGGAGGAAAAGCACCGGATTGTTTTTGAGAGCAGCCAGGGGAGATCCCTGTATATCCATGCTGACCATGATAAGTTATTGCAAGTGATGTCTAATCTGTTGTCCAATGCCATAAAATATAGCCCGCAGGGAGGGGAAATCTCAATTAAGGTTATGGCGCAAGAGGGTATGCTGCAAGCCGGTGTCTCAGATCATGGTCTTGGGATACCGGAGGAAGCGCGTACTAAACTTTTCAGTAAATTCTTTAGGGTGGATAATGATGACCGTAGGGAAATCGGTGGCACAGGATTAGGGTTGGCGATTTGTAAAGAGATTGTACAGGCCCACAACGGTAAGATTTGGGCTGAATCCACCTACGGCGAAGGAAGTACATTCTACATCACTCTACCCCTGGCTGAACCTGTCTTATCCAAGCCTGACAGCACCACAAAAATTCAGACGGTTGAGTCGGACGACGCTAATAACGGCAAGGGTACTATTCTTATTGTCGAGGATGATAAGAACTTGGTTAACCTTAGTGAGACCGTTCTGAAAGAAGAAGGTTTTGTCACATATGCTGTAAGCACTGGTGAAGATGCCCTTGAGTTAGTCGGCCAGGTTGATTTCAAAATGATTATTTTGGATATCAATTTGGCAGGCAGGTTAAACGGATGGGATGTTGTTAAAACCCTAAAAGAAAAAGAAAAAACAGCCAATATGCCCGTGATAATTTCCAGTATCTATGAGAATAGTGCTGAATCCCAATCGCAAGGTATCAGCAATTATCTTGTAAAACCTTTTAAACCGGAACAACTCGTAAATGTTGTCCACAAGGTTATGAGAGAGAATGTTGAAGCCCAAATGTGGATGCAAGGTGAGGAAAGCCTTGATGAGCACGTACAAAACATCTTGCGCCGTAATGGCATTAAAGTAAAAGAGCTTAAGCGCACTGATAGTATCCTGATGATTACATTGGATGGTGAGAGTTAAATGGAGCGAACCCCTGAGCAGTTTCAGGAGCTTTTGGCCCGCTCGCGGCAGTCTTTTTTAGAAGAGTTACAGCCTAAGCTTGATAAAATCACTAGCTTGGTGAGTGCACCCGGTGATGGTTTATCTTCCGATGCAATCCAAGAAATCTTACGCTTGTTTCATTCCTTACATGGCACCGCCTCTACCTTGGGACTCGAACGGCTTGCGGAGTTAGGGAAAGAGGGTGAAATACTGGTTAAAGATTTCTTGGCCGAAGTAGGAAGAACATCCCTGTTAACAGAAAAAATTACTCCAATCCTTAATTTAATCCGGCACCAGCTCAGCTTTGCAGAGCCAATTTCGAGTGGCGACGTTCCAGGTAGAATTAACAAAGAGTATAGTAGTATGCCTGAAAGCGGTAAGATTCTCTTAATTGATGATGACACAACTATCCTGAATTTACTGGAAAGTGTCTTTACGAGTGAGGGTTATACAGTATACATATGTGATGATCCGCTCACGGCTATGGATATCGTTGTTCTTAGCAAACCTGACGTTATTTTATTAGATATCATGATGCCTAAGGTGGATGGCTACGAAATTCTGGCAAAAATTAAGGAAAGGCCGGAGTATTCCGATATCTGTGTGATTTTCCTAAGTGCAATGGATGATCTTGAGGCCAAAATCAAGGGGATGGGTGCGGGAATTGACGACTATATTACTAAACCATTTAATCTGAGAGAAGTTGTATCACGGGTGGAAATGGTCTTAAAGCGGGCCAATAAATATAAGGAAAAACTATTAAAAGACAGCTTGACGGGTGCTTATTCCAGGAGCTATTTAAACGATCGCTTTAAAAATGAGTTGGATCGCTATAAACGGAATAAGACCCTCTTTTCAGTGGCCTTTATTGATCTGGATTTCTTTAAGCATATTAACGATGAGTATGGTCATCCCACAGGCGATTTTATCCTAAAAAAATTTGCGGAATTTATGATGACTAACCTTAGAGAAAGTGACTGTCTGTTTCGCTACGGTGGAGAGGAGTTTGTTGTTTTGTTGCCGGATACCACCGAACTTCAGGCTTATAATGCACTTGACCGCTTGCGGGAAACTTTCTCTAAACACCCTCTGGCTTATGCTGGAAACACCATCTCCGTCACATTTAGCTGTGGGTTTAAGGAAGTGGACGAGAAGGATAAATCGGTCAGCCAACTCCTTGGCATGGTCGATGAAGCGATGTATGCCGCCAAAAATGCTGGAAGAAACAGGGCTATTAAATACAGTAGTTTAGATAATGAAACGGAGAACAAAAAGACGCTGCTCTTAGTAGATGATGAAAGTACGATCCTCAAATTATTAAGTGAGCGCTTATCTGAAGCAGGGTATAGCGTTATTCTAGCCCCTAACGGTCAGCAAGCGCTTGAATTTATCAGAGAGCGTTCGATTGATGCTATAGTTTTAGATCGGATACTTCCAGATATGGATGGTTTAGAGATATGTCGTAGAATCAAGAATGATCCTTCAACACGTAATACTAAGGTCGTTATTTTATCTCAGAAGTCCGGTACAGGGGATATCGTCGAGGGGTTATACTTCGGAGCAGATGATTATGTGACCAAACCATTTTACATGGCTGAGCTGGAGGCCCGGATAATGCGTGTTCTAAAATGTTTTTAATTTTGTTAAAGCAAAAAACAAACCATTGCACGCGTAGCTTCATGAATTGTGTCAAGTTTGTACTCCCGGTTTTTTTGGGTAATCCCAATTAAGTCAAATTTATTTGCTCTTACTTGCATTAATAACCTTTCTAAATTTGTAAGAGTAGAGATTACTCCATTACCGGTACCCCCTGCCGCCGCTACGGCGATGACAGGTTTTCCCTCTAAGAACGATTTTTCCTTCAAGGCCTCACAACGACGCATCCGATCAGAAAATGCTTTCGCCGATTCACTCATATCTCCCCAGTAAACAGGGGTTATGATAATAAAGGCATCCATATCGGCCATAGAGGCATGTACACTTTGAAAATCATCTTGTACTTGACACTCGTGTTTGCTGCGACAGGGCCCCCAACCGTTGCCGCAGGCTTTACAGTGACCAATTTTGAGTCGATTGAGGTTCACTATAACAGCTTCGGCACCGACTGCTTCTGCTCCTGCTTTGGCCATATTCCCACAGGCTGCCGTCAACCCTTCTAAATTCGGGCTGCTTGTAACAATCATTACCTTCATGACCTTTCACAATCCTTTATCGTTTATCTTTCTTAGTTTGAAACATAAGTGTATTATATCAGAGGTTATTTCAAAATAACAAAAAAATACTTAGGTAGCGAACAGATGTACCTATAATTCTGATCTTCTAAAGTGTTATAATCAAGCTAATACCTGAATAAGGAAGTGTCAGTATGGATAATGAGAAATTTCAGGATCTTATGTTAGATCAATTTGCCAAACTATTCAAAGAAGTTCAAGGGGTAAAAAGTGAGCTAAAGACAGATGTAGCCGGGCTAAAGACAGATGTAGCTGAACTAAAGACTGATGTTAGAAATATAAAAGACAGTCAAATTCGCATGGAGAATAAATTTGACGAACAGATCGCTGCTTTACATGACTTTAGAATTGCCCAAGAGCAGATAAACCAAGAGGTTAAGGATGCCCTAGCTTCATTGGGGACAAAGGTAGAGGAACTCCAATTTGATGTAAGAGCAAATGATGAAAAGCTGGAAAATGTTTCAGACGATATCAACTTTTTGGCTCGCAGATCCCTCCTCCAAGAAAAACAACTTAAGGTATTGAAGAGGTTTAAACAATCCTAAGAAGCACTCTATCTCATATTGCGTAGTAAGTGATGGGGCTGTCCCGGAAATAAATTTCTGGGACGCCCCTTTCTCTGATTAAAAACACATAGCTGGCCTGTTCACTGATTGATTAATTTGCGAATAATCCCGATCAGTAAAAGCACAGGATGCGGTAAACGGAAATCCTTAGGGTATGTTAAGATGACTGGGAACGAGGAGTTAAGGGGGATTCCTCGCAGGTGCTTCTGTTCTAATTCCAATTTAATTAGGCTTTCAGGAAGGATGCTGCAGCCAAAGCCACTGAGGAGAAGGGTTTTGATCCCTTCCAAGGAATCAACGTTGATTGGAGCCTCATTAGGTGACTCATTATGGGAGAGCTCCGGAGGCAGCAATTCTGGATATTTTTTCGTAAAGGAATAGGTCGAAGGAGGGAAGAGAAAAGGGGGAAACTCAGCAACTGCTCCCGCGATAGCGGTCATTTTGCCGGAACGATCAAGGAGAGCTGGGTCCGATAAAGAGATTTCAGGCAGGGTATCGGCTTGACCTTTGGCTTTTATGTTAGGCTTAGCCGGGGTCACCAGGAACAACTGTTCCTGGTACAGCGGTTCCAGGGTCAGCGGTAAATTTTCGGCAGGTTCCATTCCACAGAAGAAGGCGAGGTCAATTTGCCCTTCGGTCAAAAGCTGGGGTAAATCGGCATGGGGATGAGTGCGGATTTGGAGTTGGAGGCTGGGGTAGCGGCGATGAAATTCCCCGGCAAAACGCGGTAAAAAATATTGGCTTAAAAAGCTGTCGGCAGCAACAGTAACGGTCCCCTGGCGCAAATCCCGCAGGTCTTGGATCGTACGGGTTGCTTGTTCGAATGTATGAATGATTTCTTCGGCATAAGCAAGAAGCTTGCGCCCGGAGTCGGTAAGGGATACATGATTAGCCGTCCGTATAAACAGCGGCAGTCCGATTTCTGTTTCCAACGAGGAAATCTGGCGGGAGACAGCCGGCTGGCTTAAGTATAGCTCTTTGGCGGCCTTTGAAAAGCTGTGCCAGCGGGCGACTTCATAAAAGGCTTTGAGCTGTTGGATATCCATGGTATACTCCTTTTGCATAGGGATTATGCTTATGTTGCATTTCAATTATACCTAAAATTATGATAAGCTAAAATTGCTAAGGGGGCAAGGGGATTGTCAAGCTTCGACCGATCTATTCGCCTAACAAACTATTCTCCGGGATCAGGCTGAGCGTGTAAGATAGGTCCGGAGGATCTAACGACACTTTTAAGTTATATACCAAAGCAGAACTCCCCCGGTTTGTTGTCCGGGCTTGAGGACGATGCCGCTGCTTTTAGCCTTGATGACAATTTGGCGATTGTCCAAACTCTTGATTTTATTACTCCGGTTGTCAATGATCCGTATTCGTTTGGGGCTATTGCGGCGGCAAACGCGATCAGTGATATTTATGCCATGGGAGCCAAGCCCATCTTTGCCCTGAACATCGTAAGTTTTCCAATTCGAAGCATGCCGATCGATACGCTGGGGGCAATCCTGGCCGGGGGCGCGGCTAAAGCCGCAGAAGCAGGGATTCCGATTGTCGGTGGACATTCAGTGGATGATACATCCCCAAAGTACGGACTGACAGTGACCGGCCTGGTTCATCCGCAGAAATTGATCCGCAAAAGCGGTGCTCAGGTGGGGGATGTTTTAGTTTTGACCAAACCCCTGGGCACGGGGATTTTAGCTACCGGGGTGGATTCCGGGATTGCCGGGGAAGAAATTGAGACTGTTTTAACCGCAGTCATGTTGGAACTCAACCTAAAGGCTGCCCAAGTCATGCAGGCTTTTCCGGTGCACGCATGTACGGATGTTTCCGGTTACGGCCTTTTGGGTCATCTCAAAGAGATGCTGAGTCCGGATCTAGCGGTAATTCTTGAGTATGACAAGGTGCCGATTTTACCCCAGGTTTGGGATGTTCTCAAATATGGGGGGGTCTCCAGTGGCACACATGCCAATGCCCGGTATGTGCGTGATCTGGTCAGGTGGGAGGAAAGCATTAACCCGCAGGAGCGGATGGTTTTATATGATGCCCAAACTTCCGGCGGCTTGTTGATGGCAACTCCGCCAGACCTGGCCGAATCACTGATAACGAAGCTAAACCAAGTAGGAACGCTGGCCGCACACCTCATCGGTTATGTTTCTCAACGAAAGGATTTTCCCATCGAGGTTAGACGTGGGGCTTGAAATGCGATTTTTATGGAAAGTGAGGTGAATAGGATGCCGAAACATTTAATGATTCTCTTGTCAACCACACCGTATAGTTTTGAAAACTCCACGACAGCTTTTAAGTTGGCGGATGCAGCGCTTGCCCAGGGTCACCGTGTAACCCTTTTTGCTTCTGGTGATGCTGTCCATAACTTCAGCGTGAACCAAAATCCCAAAGGAATTCTGAACCCAGAGCAAAAGTTTAAAGAACTCATAGACCGTGGTATGAGGGTTGATCTGTGTGGCACGTGCTTGCAGTTCCGTGGTGTTAAAGCTGAACATAGAGTGGAGGGAGCAGCCCCCAGTTCATTAAAGAATTTGTTTGCACTTATGGATGAAAGTGATGTCTTTATTAATTTAGGATTTTAGGGAGGATGACAAATGGCTAAGTCCGTTTGTATTTTAGTGCGGCGGGCTCCTTACGGCGTGATCCAGGCTGCCGAGGCAGTCCGGCACATCAACGGAGCCGTGGCCAATGGTTTTGCTGCGACTGCGGTATTTGCCGATGATGGCATCTATGTTTTAAAAACCGGTCAGGATGCAGGGAGTACCAGTTTCACCAGTTTGGGCGGAGCGTTGAATGACACCTTGGCGAAACCCGAACCTCGGGCGCAAATACTGGTTCATCGTCCTTCGGCTGAGGCTCGGGGATTAGGCGAGGACGATTTAATTTCCGGTGTGACTTGGATCAGCGACAGCGAATTGGCTGAACTGATGGCGGAAACCCCTAACGTCATGCTGTTTTAGGAGGGTATGAGAATGAAAGAAGTATTATGTATGATTTCCAGTCCTCCGGAATCGGCCAATGCCAAACGGGGACTGGCTTTAGCGGCAGAATGGCTTAAACAAGGCCGTTCTGTGAAGATTTGCCTGATCCAGGATGGAGTCTATGCTTCCCTGGCTCAAGCCAAGATGACCGGAGACGTGGAGTCGGCACAATGGTTTACGCTGGCTGACGACTTGCAATTAAGAGGATTCCAGGACGAAGACCTGCGGCATGGCGTCCAAATCCTTGATTATGCGCATTTAGTCCAAATGATGATGAATGAAGATTATCAAATCTTAGGCGCGTTCTGAGAATGGTATAATTTCTGTTTGCTAAGAAGGAGGCCAGTGTAATGCAAGCTGTGCCCGTTAATCCAGCCGAATTAAAGTACAGCAAATATCACGAGTGGGCTAAAGTACAAGGTAATATTGTTATTTTAGGAATTACGGATCATGCCCAGGAAAGTTTGGGCGATATTGTGTTTGTAGAACTGCCGGAGATCGGAGCTACCGTAAAAGCAGGGGTATCTTATGGCACGGTTGAATCGGTTAAAGCGGTATCTGATGTTATTGCCTCGATCAACGGAAGAGTGACTGCGGTCAATGAGGCGGTTCAGGATGCTCCGGATTTGTTGAACGTGGATCCATATGGTGAAGGTTGGCTAATCAAAGTTGAGGCTGAGGATCTTGGACCTTTAGCGGGTATGATGAGTTTTAGTGAATATGAAAGCTTAGTTAAAGAAGAAAAGTAATTTAAGAGGAATATTTTCATGCAAGTTCCTTAGGACACACGTAAACTTGTACATCCGAATTAACATAAGCCCAAAGGGTAGCCGTCCGTCTAGGCATTCTTTGGGCTT
>DAHVVW010000249.1 GCA_027357125.1 Clostridiales bacterium | reverse complement strand
TAAATTGGAAACCCAGTATGGATGGTCGCATTAACCTCCATGACGTAGGTATTCAAGCAAAATAACAAGATATTATCTATTGTCACCATTTTCCATAGTCTGAATTCGCCTGTCCATGGCACTCAATGGGGAAAGGGTAAACCAAAACAATTCTAATAAGTGATCTAACTCAGCCCTTTCCCCAATTTTCCTTTCCGACAAAGGAAGTGTAATGTATGAAGTTTGTCAAAATTCTGGAAAGAGTTTTAGCGGCAATCCCGATCATGATCGGGGTAACCATATTAGTCTTCTTGTTCATGCGCTTTACTCCAGGAGATCCAGTGGACTTAATGATGGGCGAAGCCGGAAATGTCACAACCCAAGAGATAGCTACCCTTCGTTCCCAATTTAATCTGGATGCCCCAATTTACGTTCAGCTTTATGATTATTTAGGCAATGCAGTTCATGGGGATTTAGGAGTCTCTTACAAAAAAAATCGACCGGTAGTGGCATTGATTAAAGAAACATTGCCCGCAACCATAGAATTATCCCTGGTAGCTGTAATCTTTGCCTTAGTCATAGCCATTCCCATCGGCGTCTATTCGGCAGTCAAACAGTATTCAGCCATTGACAGAGTAAGCATGGGCATTTCTTTTCTCGGAGTATCCATGCCTGCGTTTTGGCTTGGTATTCTTTTAATCCTTATTTTTTCAGTGAAGTTAGGGATTACCCCCGTACAGGGGAGGATGGATTATGGATTGGGATTTGAAAGTATCACAGGCTTCTACCTGCTCGATTCCCTCATAACCGGAAACCTTCTAGCTTTCAAAAGCGCCTCAATGCATTTAATTCTTCCGGCTATAAGCCTGGGGGCGACAATGGCTGCGATTGTGGCCAGGGTAACCCGTTCAAGCATGTTGGAAGTACTGCGCCAAGATTATGTTACCTTGGCCCGGGCGAAAGGATTATCTGAATTCAAAGTCGTAGTCAAACACGCACTGCGCAATGCTCTGATTCCCACAGTAACTGTTGTTGGTATCGAAATTGGGGTTCTGCTCAGCGGCAACATGATCGTGGAAACTGTTTTTGGCTGGCCAGGACTTGGCCGTTTGGCCGTAGACGCAATCTTCAACAGAGATTATCCAACCGTTCAGGGAGTAGTCATGTTTTATGCCTTCGTCTTTGTACTAGCCAATTTAATTGTTGATGTTATTTATACCTATATCAATCCTAAAATTACCATCTAGGAGCTGAGGCCATGGATAAAAAAATTGAAAGCTGCCTTGTGCCTTCCCCTGCGGTTACCATGAATCCTTCGTTGAGAGCCCTAAAACTGTTGGCCCACAACACGCTTAGTTTTTTCTCCCAGCTTAGAAAACAACCTTCAGCTCTCTTGGGTCTGCTCATTATTGCCGTTTACGTGATGATCGCAATTTTTGCCCCGCTGTTAGCTCCTCATTCCCCTATTCAAGACAACTTGGATTCCAGAATGCTTCCACCTTTCTGGCTTGAAGGTGGTAGTTCAGCTCATTTGCTAGGAACCGACCAGTTGGGAATGGATCTTCTTTCACGCATCATCTACGGAACGAGGGTATCCCTTCTGGTAGGGATTTTGGCAGTCGGGATTTCCATCCTTGTGGGGGCTGCTCTCGGGATGATAGCCGGATACTTTCGGGGAGCCTTCGATCAATTGCTTTCTCGTTTCGCTGAACTCTTACTGGCCTTTCCTTTTTTGATTTTCGCGATTGGCATGATGTCAATCATGGGCCCTGGTCTGGGAAATTTAATTTTGGCTCTAACCTTTAAAGGATGGGTTGAATTTTTCCGTTTGGTAAGAGCCGAGGTCATGTCAGAAAAGACCAAAGAATACGTGGAAGCAGCCAGGGCTCTAGGAGTAAGCCACTTGCGCACACTCATCTCAGAGATTTTGCCGAACATTGTGCATTCTCTATTGGTATTGGGAACCTTGCGTTTAGGCTTTATGATTATTATGGAAGCTTCCTTAAGCTTTCTCGGCCTCGGCATTCAACCCCCCACTCCGGCTTGGGGATCGATGATCAACTCCGGTCGGGACTACATGATGAATGCTTGGTGGATCTCTACTCTGCCCGGTATTGCCTTGTTAATCCTGGTGCTCAGCATCAATCTATTCGGAGAGGGTCTGCGCGACCTTTCAGACCCCCGTCTCAAGCGCAGATGACCAGCTTAAGGGGGTTAACAAATGCTGGATATTAAGAATTTGTCTATGGTATATGAAACAGAACGAGGGCCAATTAGAGCTGTCAATAATATCAGCTTCTCCCTCGTCAACGGAGAAATTCTGGGTTTAGTCGGAGAATCCGGTTGCGGCAAGAGTGCCACTCTCCTTAGCATCCTCGGCTTGGTTCCTTATCCCGGAAAAATCCAAAGCGGAAAAATCCTGTTTCAGGGGGAAGATTTAACCCAGAAAACCAGTTCCGAGATGAGACGAATCCGGGGCAAGGATATCTCCATGATATTTCAAGACCCAATGACCACTTTAAATCCCGTTTTTAAGGTAGGAGAACAGGTCAGAGAAAGCTTGCGCATTCATGATCTGATTAAAGCAACCGGAGGATCATGGTGGTCAC
The DNA here is from genome assembly GCA_027357125.1 of Clostridiales bacterium. Classification (GTDB taxonomy): domain Bacteria; phylum Bacillota; class Desulfitobacteriia; order Desulfitobacteriales; family Desulfitobacteriaceae; genus Paradesulfitobacterium. The sequence goes on along the minus strand of DAHVVW010000249.1, from coordinate 1,371 downwards.
GCCGCCAGCAGAAAAATGGGAACGAGATCGAGCGCGTACTGGAACTGATGCGCGAGGTCGGGATTCCTGCACCGGAAAACCGCTATTTTGAATATCCCTTTCAGTTTAGCGGCGGCATGCAGCAGAGAGCAATTATCGCTATCGCTTTAAGTGGTTCCACCAAACTCCTGTTAGCCGATGAACCGACTACCGCTCTTGACGTTACTATTCAGGCACAAATACTGGAATTACTGCGTAAGATTAACCGCGTACACGGCACCTCAATTATTATGGTCACCCACGATTTAGGAATGGCTGCCGAGTTCTGCCAGAGGATAGCTGTAATGTATGCCGGAGAAATTGTTGAACAAGGCCACACTGACCAAGTCTTAGACAATCCTAAGCATCCTTATACTCAAGGGTTACTCCGTTCTATTCCCAGGATTGGTGCCACACGCCGGAAACTGCTGCCGATTCCCGGCTCAGTGCCAGATTTGGCCGATTTACATGAGACTTGCCCCTTCCATCCCAGATGTGATCAAGTAAACGAGAAGTGTTCACTAGGCACCCATACTCTGCGCGAAGTAGAAGAAGAGCATTTCGTCAAATGTGCGCTCTATTGCTAGCCTCTGTGAAAGGAGATGAAAAATGGCAATGCCAAACGCCTTAGTCAGCCTTCAGCAAGTAAAAAAGCACTATTTAATTAAAAGAAGCCTCTTGGAGCGCGCAGCCGGGAAAAAGGAGCAAGTTGTAAAGGCAGTTGACGGAATAGACCTCAACATATTTCAGGGTGAAACCTTAGGCTTGGTAGGAGAAAGTGGATGTGGCAAGTCCACTCTCGGGCGAACCATTTTGAACCTGCATCCGGCTACCGATGGCAAGATTGTATTTGAAGGCAATGAAGTCAATCGTCTAAAGGGCAAAGAATTACATGCTTTCAGGCAAGAAGCACAGATTATTTTTCAAAATCCCTATTCCTCGTTAAACCCACGCAAGACCGTGCGCCAAATTCTTTGTTTAGCCCTAAGATCCCGGGTTCACGCCGACTCATTTCAGGAGGAACAGGAAATCCGCTACTTGCTGAATCGCGTTGGGCTTTCGGAACGTAATATTGATAGTTATCCTCACCAATTTAGCGGCGGCCAACGCCAAAGGATCGGAATTGCCCGCGCCTTGGCCATGAAACCCCGCTTTATTGTTGCTGATGAACCGGTTTCAGCTCTCGATGTTTCCGTGCAGGCGCAAATTATTAACTTATTGGAGGAGTTGCAGGCAGAATTAAACTTGACTTACCTCTTTATCGCTCATGATTTGAGCGTGATTCAATACGTCAGCAACCGCGTTGCTGTCATGTATCTGGGTAAAATCGTGGAAATCGCCGCAAGTGATGAA
>DAHVVW010000248.1 GCA_027357125.1 Clostridiales bacterium | reverse complement strand
CAGGATGTGTGGAACCGACGAGTGCCGGCCGGCATTTTGGCCATACCAACAGCATGCTGCTCAATACGGTTGCTCCGCTGGAGATGGCTCTGTACAACGGATATCATCCCCTTCTGGGAGAACAGGTCGGGCCAGAAACCGGCGATCCGTCCCTTCCCGGAACTTTTCCCACATTTGCCTCTTTTAAAGAAGCCTATAAGAAGCAGTTAGCCTTTCTGATTGGCCAGGCAATTGAATATAATAATCTTCTGGGAAAATCACATCAGTACCTCCACCCGACCCCCCTATTGTCCGCCTTCTTCCAAGGCCCCATGGAGAAAGGAAAAGACGTGATTGAAGGAGGTGCCCGCTATAACTCTTCCGGCGCCGCCCTTGTCTCAATTACGGATGTGGTTGACAGTTTGATGGCCATTCAGCATTTGATCTATGAGACAGAAACGACCAGTTGGCCAACATTATTAGCAGCCCTGGCCGCAGATTTTCAGGGTTATGAAACCCTTCAGGCCCAGATCCTGACCAAGGTACCCAAGTTCGGCACAGGAGCCGAAGAACCACGCCGGCTGGCCCAAGAACTGATCGACTTCATCTATGCCGAATACCAAAGCCATGAAAATTACCGCGGTGGCAAGTACACCAGTGGTTTCTGGAGCATGTCCAACCACGTGGCTTTCGGTACGCTCTCGGGAGCTATTCCTTCCGGCCGGCGAAAAGGACAGCCTTTTACACCGGGAATCACGCCTTCTCCGGGAGTCGGCGATCAACTTCTCGCTAACATGCAGACCGTCGCCGCGCTCAAGGCCGAAATGATGCCCAACAATGTCGCTTTTAACGTGAAAGTTGCCCCCGGTCCCCAGGATATGCAGGCAACGTTTGTGGAGCGCGTAGCTGCCTATACCCAGACATATTTTGAGTTGGGGGGTATGCAGATCCAGTTTAATATTGTGACGACCGAGACACTCAAAGACGCGATGGCCCATCCGGAGAACTACCGCTGGCTGCTGGTGCGCATTTCCGGATATAATGCCTATTTTGTCGAGTTAAACGAGGATATGCAAAAGGAAATCATCCGGCGTACGGAATTTCATCTGGAAGGGGAAAAGAAACTTGTATGACCGAACCTTTGATTATAGACATAAAGCGTAATGCTTTGGACGATGGGCCTGGCATCCGGACCGTTGTCTTTTTCAAAGGCTGCCCTTTGTCTTGTGTCTGGTGTCAAAATCCGGAGGCCATTAACCCTGGGTTGGAAGTGATGTACTCGCCGGGTGACTGCCTGGACTGTGGTGCCTGTCAGGAGGCCTGTCCTACCGGAGCTCTCGATTTGCAGCGGCAGCCATACCCTATCGACTTGGCCAACTGCCGGCACTGCACCGTTTGTGTCGATCAGTGCCCCAGCAAAGGGCTGCGGCGTATGGGCCGGTCATATACCGTCGAGGAGCTGGCTGGAGAAGTCTTGCGGGATAGAGCATTCTACCGCAATTCCGGAGGCGGAGTGACCTTATCCGGCGGAGAAGCCACGCTTTACCCGGATTTTCAAATGCGCCTGCTTCCAATCCTGAAACAACAGGGAATTCATATTACGTTAGAAACGTGCGGCTATTACAGCCGCCCTCAGTTCGAAAGGCACATCTTGCCTTATCTGGATCTGATCTTCTTCGATCTCAAGTTCGCCGATGCCGGGCAGCACCAGCGGTATACGGGCAAACGGAATGATCTCATCTTAGCCAACTTCCGGCAACTGGTGAAGCTCTCCAGGATACCGGTTTTGCCCCGCATCCCTTTGATTCCGGGAATTACCACAACGCCGGAAAACCTGCAGGGAATCGCAGATTTTTTACGCTCAGAAAATGTGCACGAAGTAGCCCTGCTGCCCTATAACCCGCTGTGGAGCGAAAAAGCAAAGCATCTGGGCCAGGCTCTGACTTACCGGCACTCACAGTGGCTGAGCGGAGAGGAACTGACCGCGTGCAGCCGCTATTTTGCAGGCTTTACCATCAGGCCGTTTTGAGGGGGTATCGGAATGAGCACAAACTACGGGGGCTACACGGGCAAAGTATTGCACATTGACCTTTCCACCCGGGAATTCAGCGAATATCCTTGGACAGATCAAGACCGCGAACTGTATTTGGGCGGCAAAATCATGGCGGCCAAAATCCTTTACGATAACCTTACGACTAAAATCGATCCGTTCTCCGCAGCCAATCTCTTAGTCATAACAACCGGACCGTTAACGGGGAGCGGAGCACCGAGTTCCAGCCGGTTTAATATCTCCACCCTTTCCCCCCTGACTGGGTTTATTGCCTCTTCCAATTGTGGGGGAAGCTTTGGCCTGTTCCTGAAAAAAGCGGGCTACGATGCTCTGATCCTGGCCGGCAAAGCTCCCGAACCCGTCTGGATTGAGATACACAACGAAACCGTGGCCTTCCATACCGCCGGCGGACTGTGGGGCAAAACGACCGGAGAAACCCAGAAGCTGCTTGGAGCAGGTATAGGTAAGATTGTCATCGGTCCTGCGGGTGAAAATCTGGTGCGATACGCATCCATTGCCAGCGGCGAGCGGATGGCCGGCCGGGCGGGCGTTGGCGCCGTCATGGGCTCCAAACATCTGAAAGCGGTTGTGGTGAGTGGAGATAATACCGTTCGCACAGCCGACCGTACAAGCATGAAAAAGGTTTATCAAAGTTGGCTCAAACAACTGCGGGAACATCCGTTGACAGGTAAACTTTTGCCCAAACTTGGTACGGCCGGTCTCTTGATCCCTATGAATGCCCATAAAATTCTGGCGACCCGTAATTACCAATACGGTCAATACAAGGATTTTGAGTTGATATCCGGTGAGACTTTGGCTGCAAAGCATCTCGTTAAAAACCGGGGTTGTCAGACCTGCCCGATTCAATGCGGCAGGGTGGTACGGGTTGAGGGCCAGGAGGTCAAGGGCCCGGAACTGGAAACATTGGGGATTCTCGGGTAGAATCTGGAAAACAACGACTTGGAACTCATCTTTAGGTGGAATCTGCTGCTGGATGAACTCGGAATGGACACGATCAGTACGGGCAGTACCATAGCATTTGCCATGGAACTGCAGGAAAAAGGACTGTGGTCAAACGGACTGCAATTCGGCCAAACGGCCAACCTGGAAAACGTTTTTGCCGATATTGCTTACCGGCGGGGAATCGGCGATTTGTTAGCCGAAGGTACGAAACGGTTAGCGGAACAATTTGGCGGTCAGGCATTCGCCATTCAATCCAAAGGTCTTGAACTTGCCGCCTATGAGCCAAGGGGAGCAGTCGGACTGGGCTTAGGCTATGCTACGGCCAACCGGGGAGGGTGTCATCTCAATGCCGGCTATTTAGTGATCTTGGAAGGTCTTGGACTCAACATGGATCCGCATACACCCAAGGCTAAGGCTGCTCTGACCATCACATTCCAAAATATCATGGAAGCGGTTTCGGCCGGCGGCAGCTGTGTCTTTACCCTATTTGCCATGATTCCCTCCGGCTTGGTCAGTCAGCCCAATCGCTACCTGACCCGCCTGGTCGGCAGAGCCTTAAAACACTCAGGAGGGATGGTTCACCTGATCAATAAGCTTTCTGCTAAATTCCTGGCGATTAATCTCCCGCTCCTGCCGCAAAGTTCCGCGATTCGAAGTGTAACCGGCCTTTCGATGAATTTCGGCAAGTTCAGGGATATCGGGGAAAGAGGCTTCACTTTGGAGCGAATGTTTAACCTGCGCATGGGCCTGACTGCAAACGATGACAGTTTGCCGGAGCGTCTGACCGTTGAGTTGCAGGATCTCCGTGATCAGCGCACCAGAGTGCCGCTGGACAAGATGAAGAAAAAGTATTACCGCAAAAGGGGCTGGGATGCCGAGGGTAGACCCAGCGCAAAAACCCTGAGGAGACTGGGCTTGCTTGAGCAGGTTTGACGTTTTTGACTAAATCATAATCAAATGAACCAAT
>DAHVVW010000247.1 GCA_027357125.1 Clostridiales bacterium | reverse complement strand
GGTCAGTGCCTGCGCCTATCTCATCGAGAAGGATTAAGGAATTTCCATCCGCGGTCGCTGCGATCTCTACAATATTTTTCAGGTGCCCGGAAAAAGTGCTTAAAGATTGCTCCACACTTTGCTCATCGCCGATATCCGCAAAAATTTGCGTAAACACTCCCAAGGCCGACTCACTCTCAGCCGGAATATGAAGTCCCGCCTGCGCCATCGCACACAAAAGCCCGATCGTTTTGAGCGCAACGGTTTTCCCTCCGGTATTCGGACCGGTGATTACGAGAGTAGAGAATTCCGTTCCGAGTTCCAGAGAGAGGGGCACAACCTTTCCGTTCAGCAAGGGATGCCTGGCCTCAGTTAGTTTGACCACCTGCCCCTCTGCGAGTTTAGGGCTGCCTCCGTTCATCTGAGCACTTAAATGGCTTTTGGCCAGAATAAAGTCCAATATAGCCAAAGCTTCATGGAGATCCGCGATTTGCTCCGCTTTCCCTTCGATCAGACGGGATAGCATGTTCAGAATTCGCTCAACTTCCCGCTGTTCCTTAAGCATAACTTCCCGCAACTCATTGCCCAGATTGACCACCGCCAACGGCTCAATAAACAGAGTTGCTCCGCTGGCTGATTGATCGTGCACAATCCCCGGAAACGCTCCGCGGTATTCTTGCTTTACCGGAACGACATAACGGTCCCCGCGCTGCGTGATGAGAAGATCTTGCAACATCTTTTGCTGAGCAGAGTTGCGCAAAATCCCTTCTAGGCTGTCCCTGATCCGCTGCTGTACCCGCAGCTTAGCTTTGCGCAGTTGAGCCAGTTCGATGGTGGCGTTATCAGAGACTACTGCATCTTCGGTAATCGCGGCCGAAATCTGATCTTCCAAAACCCGGTCAGGGACAATTCGCCCCGTAACTTGGCGTAAGCGCGGGAAATTCCCCTTTTCCTCACTGAGAAAATTACGCACCTGCCTCCCGGAACGCAATGTATCCCTGACCTGGAGCAGTTCTTCAGGTGAGAGCATTCCCCCGCGCAGGCATCTTTCTAAGTAAGGACGTACTTCTTTGGCCCCCCCCACCGAAAAAAGGGGGTTCAGGCGCAATAGTTCCTTCCCTTCGTCTGTCTCTTGCAGGAGCAACCGGATCCGTTCAATTTCTGTATAGGGGCGGAGTGCCAGCGCCAGTTCCCGGGAACGCGGAAGGCGGCAGAACTCAGCTAAGCGCTCCTTAATCTTCGGGAAATCCAGCTTGTACAGTACCCTTTCTTGAATACTCATAGATACAATAATCCTCTTTCGTAACTAACATTATGAAAATATCCGGCAAGGCAACTTGCCTAGAACCGTTCACAATACTCCTCTGAAGAAGTGACCTTTAGTAAACCCATCCGTAAACATTCCCTCGAGGGCAGCCGACCCAGCCGCAATTTCTGCCGGGTCAAGCTTTCTGCCCGCCATAATTTTGTCCCAGGCGACAGTAAACAGCTTAACCACCTCCAAAACCTCTTTCGGATTCTCTCTCACCAATTGCAGCCTGACGGAAGCGACTCCCATACCTGCTAATTGCTCAAGCTCCTGATACAAGTTCAACCTTTTTACATTAAAAAGGTGCATCCGGCACTCCTGGTCAGTCTCCAGCGGAAAATCGTATTTCAGACGGTCCCGCAGGTGATGAGAATCTTTGACACAGGGGCGGGTGCAGCTTTCTCCCTTTTTACCCCCACGGGTCGCCCCTACCGGACAGTATTCGCTCACCATCAATTCCAGATCTCCAAAAGCCAGCACTTCCACCTTAGGCCAGTGAGCCAGGGGACGGATTTGCTCATGATGCAATTCCGGAGACAGAGCAATCATCCCTGCCCCCTGTTTAAAGAAATGATAAAGGCTGGCCTCATTGAAGACATTAAGGGAATAATCCACCTCAAACGGCCAGGCAGGATCAAGCAAACGCAACAGCTCAAGTTGACCCAAGTTACTTACCATAACCGTAGGCCTCTTAGGCCAGGCAGATGCTTCCTCAAGCCGCTTCAGCCAAAGCCGACTCTGCTCCTGGTTAAGAATCCGCGGCATTCTCCAAACAGCACTTGCTCCCGCACGGTGGCACTGTTCCAGCCCTTCACGGATTTCAGCCAGACTAAAGCCCCGACGCGAGCGCCATTGCTCTCCCCCGAGTATGATACGGCGCGCACCTCCCTTAAGCCCAGCCTTAAGCGTTTCCGGATCACTTACGGCCACAGCTACTACGGGCTTTAACAACATCTTAGCACGAGTCTCTGTCAGCGATTTAAGCTCTATCTTTAGTTTCCTCTGCTCCTTCTGCCACGAAGAAACTCTTTCTCTGTACACAGAAACAGGAAGATGCTCGCGCTCACGTTCCTGAAGCAACCCCTCCACTGCTTGCCGCCGCATGTCATTCAGTTCCCTGACCGGGAGCATGATCTCCCCTTCTAAATCAAGCTCTAGTCCTTCGAGCCAGAACGGAGTCGTTCCGAGCCGCCCCAGTTGTTGCATCAGATACTCATGGTTTAACGGCCGTTTGAGGGCAGCTTGGGCCGGGGCAGCGGAGAAAACCGCAAAAATAAGCTCACCGCTGCTCGCTTCAAGCATGAGTTTTTCCCCGGCTTTCCCGCTAAGTTTCATCCTTAATGGCCGCTTACGCTGCTCCTTGCCCTCCTGAAANCTAAGTCTCGCTTTCTCCATCAGAACTGAGTCATGCGTCTTAAAAACCCTATCCCCGGGCCGGGCCTGACCGCTAAAAGGAACCTGCACCGTCTCTCCGGCCGCTGCCTGCTCCATTTTCCCTTGCGGACCCCAAATCTGATCTACCGTAAGCCCTTCCCGCCCGCGCCCGGTCCAGATCTCAATGCCGTCTCCCACTTGCAGTCCGGCCTCAAGCTTCAGGAACAGGCGCCCGCTTTCAGTCTTGAGCACGCGCCCGAGCCGGGTACCCCGGTTGTTGGGCCGTTTATAGCTCATAAGTTCGGCCCCGGGATGTTCCAGAAAATAAGCCTGGGTAAAATCCCGGTTAAAAATCTGTAACAGCTCACGTTTTTCTTGGTCAGCAAGTAATTCCAAGCGGCCCGTCGCCCCGGGAAATTCCGCCAGCCTGTTAAGGGCCTGGCGGTAGAGGCGCACTACGGTTGCCACATACTCCGGCCTTTTCATCCTGCCTTCAAGTTTGAGGGAGTCAACCCCGCTTGTTTGAAGCTTAGCCAGATAGTCTACCAGCTTGAGGTCGCGCGGGCTTAGCAAGTGCTCTCCGATATTCTCCCCCGCCAAATAATCCTGCCCCTTTGGCCCCACCAGTTGGTAAGTAAGACGGCACGGTTGGGCACAAGTGCCGCGATTCCCGCTGCGTCCCCCGATGAAACTGGACATCAGACATTGGCCGGAATAACTGATGCAAAGAGCACCGTGCACAAAAACCTCGATCTCAAGCGGGGTATTGTCCGCGATCTCCTTCATCTCGGCCGCCGAGGTTTCCCGCGCCAGCACCACCCGCTTAAATCCAAGGCCTTCGAGGTGTTTAACCCCCCAGCTGGTGTTGACGGTCATTTGCGTGCTCGCGTGTTTTTCCTGTTCCGGCAAAACCTTCTGCATGAAGGCCGCAACCCCTGGATCTTGGAGGATGACTGCATCAACTCCAAGCTCATGCAGAGAGAAGAGGTAATCTATAAGTTCAGGGAACTCTCGGTCAGCAATGAGAATGTTAACTGTAACATAAACCTTGACTTCCCGTTCATGAGCATAGCGCACTGCTTCCCGCAGGCTGTCTAAGTCGAAATTGGCCGCGCTGGCGCGGGCATTGAAACTCTGTCCACCTAAATAAACAGCATCCGCCCCGTTCTCGACCGCAGCCTTAAACGCTTCAAAACTCCCCGCCGGGGCCAACAGTTCCATTGTTTTCGGCCTTAAATCCATCCACTCTCTCTCCTTTGATAAACAACTTCACAATCCCGGGAGTAACCTCTTCAATAC
>DAHVVW010000246.1 GCA_027357125.1 Clostridiales bacterium | reverse complement strand
TCCCGGCTATCGTATTCTTAGCGATAACTGATTTAGGCTTTACCAGTTCAATCCGCGGCAGCTTGGATGCCCTCTGAAACAAAGCTTCAGTCGAAATCCCAACGCCAGGGGCAATTGCTCCTCCTAAATATTCCCCCTGCGCGGAAATGGCGCAGAACGTAGTGGCTGTGCCAAAATCAACGATTATGAGGGGCCCGCTGTATTTAGAATAAGCGGCTACCGCATTCACGATCCTGTCCGCTCCTACTTCGCGCGGATTATCATAAATAATCGGCATCCCGGTCTTAACCCCAGGCCCTATCACCAGCGGCTCCACCCCAAAATATTTGCGTGCCAGAGCTTCTAAAGTTGGCATCACCGGCGGCACAACCGAGGAAATCACTACCGCCTTAATCGCTTCAAACTTAAGGCCGCTAAAATCAAACAGATTTTTGATCACAACCGCATGTTCATCAACAGTGCGCGACTTTTCAGTTGAAACACGCCAGTGGTGGATTAACAGGCCTCCCTCGTACACGCCTAAGACAATGTTGGTATTGCCGACATCGAATACTAAAATCATGGCAGTTCTCCTTACTAAAAATATTCCCCGTTCACTGCGCGCAGGCGCACTTCCCCGGACGCGAATTTATGGTCCTGGCCATCTACTTCCACCACCAATTCCCCGTCAGCCGCAATCCCACGCATGATGCCCCGATAAACCTGGCCTCCCTTTTCAATAGCACACTCCCTGCCGATACCCAGAGCGCGCTCGAGCCAGAGTTCACGCAGAGGGGCAAACCCATCTCGCTCAAAAATATTAAGCCCCTCTTCTAGCTTTTCCAAAATGCCTGCTGCCAGCTTATTCAGATCCAACGGACAACCAAGAAGTTCTTGCAGGGAACCTGCCGGAAGTTCAGGGCTTAAATCCTTGCGCTCCAAATTGGCGTTCACTCCAATGCCAATTACCATGGTCTGAATGGTGGTCCACTCGCCGACCACTTCAGCCAGAATCCCCGCCAGTTTCTTGCCCTCGAAAATAACATCGTTGGGCCATTTGATTCCGGGCCTTAGTTCGCCCATCTCCCGCAGAGCGCCGACAACAGCCACACCTGTAACCAGCGTGAGTTTAGAGGCGTCTGCCAGGGAAAGGTTGGGCCTAAGCACTACTGACATCCACAGCCCTCCGGGAGGTGATTCCCACAGCCGCTGCATGCGGCCATGCCCGGCAGTCTGCCGTCTTCCGATTACCACCGCCCCGTGCGCTGCCCCCTGGCGCGCCAGCTCTTTCGCTTTCTCATTGGTCGAAGATATTTCTTCATACAGATAAAGTTCCCGACCCAGCCTCTCTGTCTTTAGTTCTTGCGCAACAGCCCAGGCATCAAGAGCCAGTGGGGTTGCCAGCAAGCGGTACCCGTTTTTCGTCTGAGCCTCAATTTCATAGCCCGCTTCCTTCAACCCTTTTATCTGTTTCCAAATAGCTGCACGTGTTAAGTTTAGCCCTTGGCTGATCTGTTCCCCCGACACGAATTCTCCTGGCCGTGTCGTCAAAAGGTCCAAAATTTTATGGCGAATCATACCATCCCACACTTCCTAAAAATTAATTTACTTCTAAGATCAATAATATTTTTTTGCTATAACAACTCAAGTAGTCAGGAGCCAGGAACGTTAGTCTCCGGTAATGGGAATTTGCAGTGACGATCACATCCAGTGACGACGAGGATTGTCATCGCAGAGGGCGAACTCCAAAGAAGGCTTACAAATCTCTACTGAATTCTGACTCCTGAATTCTGAATACCCTAAAGGAATAACGGATGATTTAAGACTCCCCGTGAATTTCTTCCTGTGCTATTTTTAGCGGCCTGTTGCTAGTGTCCACGAACACAACTTTGGGCTGGTAAGTTCGGGAAGCGTCATCCGTAAAGATCCCGTAGGAGATAATGATAACTTCATCCCCTACTTGTACCAAGCGGGCTGCAGCTCCATTGAGGCAGATTACTCCGGAATGCGCCTCCCCGGGGATCACATAAGTTTCCAGACGCGCACCGTTGTTATTATTCACTACCTGGACCCGCTCATTAGGAAGGAAATCAGCAGCCTCCATCAAAGCCGAATCAATCGTAATACTCCCAACATATTTTAAGTTCGCTTCAGTAACTGTAGCCCGGTGAATCTTAGATTTCATCATGTGCCTAAACATCCGTCCCCACCTCTATCACTTTATTATCGATAAGGCGTGTCGCGCCAAAACGCACGGCCACAGCGATAACCACCGGTCCTTCAATCTCTGTGACCTCCTTTAAGTCAGCTGCGCCCCGTACCTCGACATAATCGATCTCCCCACTGCTTTCAGCGTTAATCCTTGTTCTGATTAACTCTTCGAGCGTGCGTGCATCCCGCTCTCCCCCGCGAATCGCAGCCGCACCCTCCTCCAAACTTCGATTAAGCACCACTGCTTCCGCCCTCTGCTGCGGACTTAAAAAGACATTACGGGAACTAAGAGCCAGTCCGTCTTCTGCGCGCGCGATCGCAACCGTTCTCACATCCAGCGGCATATTCAAGTCCCTCACCATGCGCTTAATAATTTGCACCTGCTGGTAATCCTTCTGCCCAAAATAGGCCAAATCCGGCTGTACAATGTTAAAAAGTTTGGTGACTACCGTTGCCACTCCTCTGAAATGGCCCGGCCTGGATCTCCCGCACAGCACGGAGTCAATCTCTTTTACCTCCACCAAAGTCAGCATCGGTTCAGGATACATTTCTTCAAGCGGAGGATTGAACAAAAGATCTACACCCGCCTCCGCAGCCAGCGCGCTATCCCGCTCCAAGTCGCGCGGATAACGGCCGAAGTCCTCCTGTGGCCCGAATTGAAGGGGATTTACAAAAATGCTCATGACCACAAAAGCATGATCCCGTTTCGCTTCCTCTACCAGGCTGAGATGCCCGCGGTGGAGGTAGCCCATGGTCGGAACAATTGCAATTTTCTTGCCCCTTTGTCTCTCCTCCCCCACTACTGCTCTCACTTCTGCAATTAATCCTGTCCTAATCATCCCCCGCTCAATCCTTTCTTGCTTATTCCTTTGTGTTGAATTCTTATCTGTCAGCACTTACCTGATTCGCTTTAACTTTCTAGTCCTCCGAAAATCTGCGTTAATTCCTGCCATACTCCCGGAAGGTACTCCTTACCAGACATCTCCAATTTTTCTCTGCCTAGTTCCAGGGCATGCCTGCCTAAGTCCAGGTAAGTTGGGACAATATCTGGGGATAGTTGGGCCAGATGACCTTTTATTACCTCCGTGTCACCGCGGGCAATAGGCCCTGTTAAAGCCTGCGGCACTTTTACTTTGCTTAAGTTATGTAAGGTCCCTTTCATTAATGGCAGAAGGGATTCCAAAGCCTCTTCCGGCTCTATGCCCGCCTCCCTGAATAACCTTTCAGCGAGCGCCGCCAAGACCACCATGTAATTAGAAGATATCACAGCCCCCGCATGGTAGAGAGCTTTGTGCTCCGAGTTAAGCCGGTGCGGGATTCCGCCGAGCGCGCGCACAATCTCCTCACCCTCTTCTTCCCCTTCCCCCTCGACCCCAAAATGCGTACCCTCTAAAATCGCCAAAGCTTCATCGACATTGGCAAATGCCTGGAGAGGGTGAAGAGAAAGGTATTTTAGGGGCAGGTCGGGCCTAGTCTTAAGGACTTGCGCACGCAGTGAGCCGGAACAATGGATCCACAGTTGCCCAGGCCGAAAAAGGCCGCGCTTAGCCAAATTTGCCGCTACCGTGGAAATCATACCGTCCTGCGTGGTAATGAAGAGTATGTCCACTTGAGGCACTAATTCCTCTAAGGATAAGAAATCCCTGTCTAAATATTTTCTGAATCTGGCATATGAACTTTCACTTCTAGTAGTGGCGCCGACACATTCGTACCCTACTTGTTCAAGTCTAACGGCGAGAGCGGTGCCAACCACCCCGGTTCCGATAATCCCAAATCTCATTTTGTTCCTCCCATCAG
>DAHVVW010000245.1 GCA_027357125.1 Clostridiales bacterium | reverse complement strand
CGCTCACTACGCTCCTCTGCTCAGACGGTTCGCTAAGCAATTGCATCTTGCCGGTGATGCTTCTAATGGTGTCGTGTCAATGGTATGGAGGTATAGTATAGAACTGTAGAGTAAGGTGATATGTGATGAGAGTTGTGACCGCGGAACAGATGCGCGGGCTGGAGCAGGAAGCGATCGAAATTTATGGGATTCCGAGCATTATCCTTATGGAGAATGCTGCTGTGGCTGTGGTGCAGGAGATCAGGCAGCATTTTATGAATGAGGGGATTTCCGAGTTTAAAGGGCACAAAGCGGTGGTGCTTGCCGGAAAGGGGAACAACGGCGGGGATGGACTGGCAGTGGCCAGGCACCTGCTAATCCTAGGTATGGACGTAACAGTTATTTTGTTTGCTAAGCCGGAAGAATTCAAAGGAGATGCCGCGCTAAACCTGAAGCTGTATCTGGAGACCGAGGGCAAGTGCTTTATTGTGGACGGGGAAAACAAAAAGCGGGTGGCCCGCTTTGCTTTAAACCAAGCAGAAGTGGTGATCGACGCCATCTATGGAACAGGGCTGCGCGGGGCGCTCCCGAGCCTGGTGGAAGAGTATATCGATGAGGTTAATGCTTCTAAGGCCTGGATCGTGGCGGTTGATATTCCGAGCGGCTTGGAAGCTGATACAGGCAAGGTTTACCGCGTGGCAGTAAGGGCTCACACCACCGTGACTTTTGGCCTGCCTAAGCTCGGACATTTTTTAGGTGCAGGGCCGGAGTATGCGGGACGGGTAGTGGTTGACCCGATCTCAATTCCGGCGCGCTATCTGGAAGCTGAAGGGATTGCGAATTTTATCCTCACTGAGGATTACATAAGAAGTATTTTGCCAAAGAGGCAGTGGCAGGGACATAAAGGAACCCATGGGCGCGGAGTTTTAGTGGCCGGTTCTCAGGGAATGAGCGGAGCGGCGGTTTTAGCAGGGGAAGGGGCATTGCGCAGCGGGCTTGGGCTTTTGCAAATCGTTACCCCTATAGCCTTGGCCAATTTGATTGATCAAGCTGTTACAGAAGCTACGGTCTGGCCTGCGCCGGGGGAGAACAGCCTAGGGCAGGAAGCATGGTCTGTGATTGGCGCGAGGTGTGAGGGAGCACAGGCTCTGGCTGTGGGCCCGGGGTTAGGGCAAAACCCTGATTTTGCGCCGGTCTTGGAAGAGATTCTGCGGGCCGTGCCGTTGCCGGTGGTGCTTGATGCCGATGCGCTTAATCTGGTTGCACTTGATCCAGGCATTCTGGGTTGGCGGCAAGGGAGGGGGCCTTTGATTCTCACGCCCCATCCGGGGGAAATGGCGCGTTTGTGCGAATGCACCTCTGCCGAAGTTCAGGAAAACCGGTTAGAACTGGTTGTGAGCAAAGCGGTGGAATGGGAAGCGGTTGTGGTCTTAAAAGGAGCGGTCACGATTGTTGCGGCTCCGGACGGCAGGGCTTTTCTCAATCCGACCGGCAACCCCGGCTTGGGGACAGGAGGGACAGGGGATGTCCTTACCGGAAGCATCCTGGGCTTTTTGGCTCAAGGAGTAGAACCGGTGGCTGCTGCCTGCCTGGGTGTGTATCTGCACGGGCTTGCGGCTGATCAGCTTGCCCGTGATTATGGACAGGCCGGGTTTAAGGCATCCGAAGTGGCGAAGATGATTCCGTTTGTGCGGCAGAAGCTTATTGTATAGTATGTGCACTTAGGAGAGAGACTTTTTAAGGACGTATTAAGGAAAGAGGGCCGGTGAGAATGGAAAGATTTCGCCCGGTGTGGGCTGAAGTTGATTTAGGAGCGCTTAAAAGAAACTATGCCCGCATCCAGTCTTATACAAAGAGTGAACTTATGCCCATCGTTAAGGCGGATGCTTACGGACATGGGGCTATACCGGTCGTGCGTGCGTTTAAGGAATTGGGTGCCAAGCGATTTGGGGTCGCACTCTTGGAGGAAGCCTTAGAGATAAAGCAAGAATTTCCGGATCTTGAGCTGATGGTGATTGGGGCTTCCCCGGAGGAACATTCCGGCACCATGGTCCGGGAAAATATAATCGCGGGTATTTTTAGCCTAAGCCAAGCTCAGGCACTCTCCAAGGCCGGCGTTGAGCAAGGGAAGACAGCGCGCGTCCATATTAAGATAGATTCGGGGATGGGAAGAATTGGGGTTCGCCCTGATGAGTGGAAGGAAATCCTTAAGATTGCGCAACTGCCGAATGTCCTGGTAGAAGGGATTTATACCCACTTTGCCACTGCAGATCATGCGGATCTTACGTTTGCGCGCAAGCAACTGGATCGGTTCCAAGAAATAATTGCCAAGCTGGAAAGGAAAGGCCTGCAAATTCCTTTCAAACATGCTGCTAACAGTGCGGCTATTCTTCATTTTCCGGAAGCCCACTTTAATCTGGTGCGCCCGGGGATAATTCTCTATGGTTTGCCCCCTTCCCAGCACGTCGGCAAGGATGCGGGTCTGGAACCGGTAATGTCCTGGAAAGCCAGAGTAACGCATGTTAAGACGATCGAAGCTGGGGAGACTGTGAGCTATGGCCGTACTTTCCGGGCAGCTTACCAGACCAGGGTGGCGACCATTCCTGTCGGGTATGCGGACGGGCTGAGGCGGGCTCTGTCCAACTGCGGTGAGGCTTTGGTGCGCGGGGAGCGCTCTACAATCATTGGGCGGGTGTGCATGGATCAGACGATGCTCGAAGTAACGAAAATTCCCGGAGTAGAGGTTGGGGATGTGGTCACTCTCCTGGGGCAAGACGGCCAGGAACAGATTGATGCGACTGAGATGGCCGAATGGCTTAATACCATCAACTATGAAATAGTGTGCGACATCTCCAAGCGGGTGCCGCGGGAGTATGTGGAGTAAGAGAAAAAGAGTTGCCAAAAGGGTATGCCCCTTTAGCAACTCTTTTATTAATAGCGAGCATCAATCGAGTAGCAAACGATTTAATTCTTTAAACAAGTCCAAAGCCTCCGGATTCGCCAAAGCATCTTTGTTCAGGACCGGCTCGTTGTGGATGACATTGTAAACTGCCAGTTCCACTTTCTTGCCGTTAAGAGTATAAGGGATATCTTTGACAGCAATTATTTTAGCTGGGACATGGCGCGGGGTAGTATTTTCGCGAATGGCGTCCTTGATTTTCTTCTTTAATTCCTCTGACAGTTCGGTGCCCATTGCCAGTTTCACAAAAAGAATAACCCGTACATCGTTATCCCAGTTTTGTCCGACGACAATGCTGTCCTGCACTTCAGGCAGAGCTTCCACTTGACGGTAAATCTCTGCTGTGCCAATCCGCACTCCACCTGGATTTAAGGTGGCATCAGAACGGCCGTAAATGATAACTCCGCCTGCCTCCGTGATTTCGATATAATCCCCGTGCCGCCAAATGCCGGGATAAACGTCAAAATATGCTTTTTTGTATTTAGCCTGATCTTGGTCATCCCAGAAATAGATTGGCATATTGGGGAACGATTGCGTACAAACGAGTTCCCCTTTCTGGTTAAGTACCGCGCGACCATTGTCATCGAAACTTTCCACTTTCATGCCCAGACCCAGGCACTGCAGTTCCCCGGTATAGACTGGCTTAATGGGGTTTCCCAAAGCGAAGCAGGAAATAATATCTGTACCGCCAGATATGGAAGATAGGCATAAATCCTGTTTGATCTCTTGATAAACAAAATGGAAGCTTTCTTCTAACAAAGGAGAGCCGGTTGATAATATGGTTTTAAGTTTAGTTAAATTATAACGTAAGCCCGGCTTGACTCCGGCTTTTTCCACGGAAGCAAGGTACTTTGCGCTTGTGCCAAAAACACTGATCCCTTCATCTTGGACTAGCTGCCAAAGTGCTCCCCCATCCGGAAAAAAAGGTGAACCATCATAAAGAACCAGGGTTGCTCCAACAGCGAGGGAACTGACAAGCCAGTTCCACATCATCCAGCCGCAGGTGGTGTAATAAAAGATTGTGTCTTCACGTTTTAAATCCGTATGGAGCAGGTGTTCC
>DAHVVW010000244.1 GCA_027357125.1 Clostridiales bacterium | reverse complement strand
TCCGGAGCTACGGAAAATCTTGTTGGTAATTCACAAAACCTTGCGGCAACTACGGAACAAGTAACAGAACAAACAAAAATCATAGAAAATGAAGTTCAGCATTTGGATGATATCGTGAAAATGATAAAAGGGATTGCCGATCGTACAAATATCCTTGGCTTGAACGCGACGATCGAGGCAGCCAGAGCCGGAGAAAAAGGGAAAGGCTTTGCTGTTGTTGCTGAGGAAATCCGCAAACTGGCAACAAATACAAAGGATTCTACTCAGGATATAGCTGCTGCGTTAAAAGATGTACAGACAATGCTTACCGATGTATATGCAAACATTGAGGAGTTGTCAGCGCTTTTCCAAAGCCAGGCAGACGAGACGCAGGAGATTGCTTCCTCAACCCAACAAATCAGCAGTATGTCCAAAACGTTATTAGAATTGGCCGATAAATTAGTGTAAACGGTATACACCTTATATAGTAAGGACAGTTATCCATGATCTGACTAGTTAAGATAAAATAATTAATTCCTTCTTTAGCTCTCACTATCGGGAGCATTTTTTCATTTCGGTCTGAATTCGAATGAGAACAGAAAACAAATTCACTGTCGAATTTTCGCTGAAGAAGTTTGATGCATAAACGCAACTGCATCCCTGCCAAAAATACAAAATACTTTACAAATTCCGGTTATCATCAGGCAATAAGTGTGCTAAAATTAACGACATATTAGGCTAAATTATCCTAAGCGTTCACAATGTGGATGTCTCTGTTCGTATTATGGCTCGAAAAAGAAAAAATGGGTCGATACGTACGAAGAGCCATATATTTTTGGCGAAAATTGCTATATTCTTGTGCACAAAATTCAAGGATGCTCAAAAAAAGGCTCTAATTCAACAAGAGCTTGCAAATAGAGGAGGGGGAAGAGAGTGTTAAGAGAAGGAGAAATCAGGATTCCGTCTGGTTGTGCCATCAGCGGGATCATCAATAAGCGTGGGGAAGTTTTTTCCGGCCAGGATATCCTTAAATCCATTGCCCTTATGCACGACCGCTCAAACGGTTTGGGCGGAGGTTTTGCTGCTTACGGCATCTATCCGGAATATCCTGATCATTATGCTTTCCACATTTATTATGAACTGGCCGAAGTTAAGGAACGCACTGAGACTTACTTAAACGGCCTTTACCATGTGGCGGAAAGCCACAAGATTCCGGTGCGCCGCGTCGCTTCGATTACCAATGCGCCCATAGCCTGGCGCTATTTTGTAAAGGTCAGACCGTATTGTTTGCATGAAAACGAAACGGAAGACGAGTTTGTTGCTCGGTCCGTCATGCATATTAATTCCGAATTTACCGGGGCTTTCGTGGTTTCGAGTGGTAAGAACATGGGGGCTTTTAAAGGCGTGGGCTACCCGGAAGACATTGGAGAATTCTTCCGGCTTGAAGAATATAAGGGGTATCTCTGGACCGCTCATGGTCGCTTTCCGACCAACACTCCGGGCTGGTGGGGCGGGGCTCATCCCTTTACCCTTTTGGACTGGTCAATCGTGCACAACGGGGAGATTTCTTCCTATGGAGCCAATAAACGCTATCTTGAAATGTATGGGTACAAGCTGACGATGCAGACGGATACGGAAGCCATCACCTATGCTTTTGATTTCTTAGTGCGCAAGCATAAGATTCCCATGGATGTTGCGATCGCTACTTTGGCTGCTCCGTTTTGGAATGAAATCGAACGAATGAGCCCGGAAAAGCAGGAGCTTTACAAAGCTGTTCGGGCAGTTTACGGCAATCTGCTGCTTAATGGCCCCTTCTCGATTATTCTGGGCACACGCCAAGGGCTCATTGCCCTTAATGACCGGCTCAAACTGCGCTCAATGGTCGCAGCGACTAAGGGGGATTTTCTCTATGTGGCCTCTGAAGAGTCTGCCATTAAGGAAATTTGCCCCGATCCGGACAAAGTCTGGGCACCGCGCGGGGGCGAACCTGTGATCGGGCTCTTGGAAGAAAGGGGGAACAGACAATGGCACTTAGCATGATCACGCCTGAATTTCTGATTGAACGCAATCGCGACCGCTGTATTAATTGCCAGGTCTGCGTCCGCCAGTGCGCCAATGAAGCTCATATTTGGGATGCGGAAGAAGAACGGGTCGTTGCAGATGATTCAAAATGTGTCAATTGTCACCGCTGCGTTACTTTCTGTCCGACACACGCGCTCACAATCCGCAAATTCCCGTTGGAATTCCGCGAGAACGCGAACTGGACAAGAAACACGATCCGCGCGGTCTATAAACAGGCCGAAAGCGGAGGAATCCTCTTGACCGGGATGGGGACTGACCGCCCTTATCCGATTTTTTGGGACCATCTCTTGCTTAATGCCAGCCAGGTCACCAATCCCTCCATTGACCCTTTAAGGGAGCCGATGGAGTTAAGGACTTTCCTGGGCCGTAAGCCAGACTCCCTCAAAATTGTGGACGGAAAATTGGCTGAGTCTTTGCCGCCTCAAATAGAGCTGGAACTGCCAATCATGTTTTCCGCGATGTCTTTCGGTTCGATTAGCCTGAATGCGATTAAGTCTCTGGCCATGGCCGCTGAAAAAATGGGGACTTATTATAATACCGGGGAAGGCGGCTTGCACCGGGATCTTTATCAATATGGGAAAAATACGATTGTCCAGGTGGCATCCGGACGCTTTGGGGTACACTCGGAATATTTGCAGGCCGGGGCCGCGATTGAAATTAAGATTGGTCAGGGTGCCAAGCCCGGAATCGGTGGACACTTGCCCGGAGAAAAAGTAGGAGTGGAAGTGTCCCGCACGAGGATGATTCCGGAAGGCACGGATGCTATTTCTCCCGCTCCGCACCATGACATTTACTCAATCGAAGACTTGACCCAGCTTATCTTCTCTTTGAAAGAAGCGACGAATTATGAGAAACCGGTGTCGGTGAAGATTGCCGCTGTGCACAACGTGGCTGCGATTGCTTCCGGGATCGCCCGCGCCGGAGCGGACATTATCGCGATTGACGGTTTCCGGGGCGGAACCGGGGCTGCTCCTCTGCGCACCCGGGACAATGTGGGTATCCCGGTGGAACTGGCCTTGGCTGCAGTGGACAGCCGCCTGCGTGAAGAAGGAATCCGCAACCAGGTTTCCCTGGTGGTAGGCGGAAGCGTCCGCAACAGTGCTGATGTAGTGAAGGCGATCGCTTTAGGAGCGGATGCAGTTTATATTGCTACTTCCGCGCTGCTTTCCCTGGGTTGTCACCTTTGTCAAAAGTGTTACACCGGCAAATGCAACTGGGGCATTGCCACGCAAAACCCCGAACTTACCAAACGCCTGAATCCTGACATCGGAGCAGAGCGGGCAGCTAATCTTCTGGCAGCCTGGGAGCACGAGATTAAAGAACTGCTTGGCGGCATGGGGATAAATGCCATTGAAAGCTTGCGCGGCAACCGTCTGATGCTGAGAGGAATCGGCCTGAGCGACCGTGAGCTTAAGATTTTGGGCGTTTTGCCTGCCGGAGAATAACAATTGAGAGGGGATTGTAGGATGAAGCGTGTGTATGCCCGTGAGGAAGTGTGCGCCGGATGCAAGCTGTGTGAAGTTCACTGCGCGGTGGCCCATTCGGAATACCCGCATGATATAGTA
Organism: Clostridiales bacterium; assembly: GCA_027357125.1. Lineage (GTDB taxonomy): Bacteria > Bacillota > Desulfitobacteriia > Desulfitobacteriales > Desulfitobacteriaceae > Paradesulfitobacterium. The sequence goes on along the minus strand of DAHVVW010000244.1, from coordinate 375 downwards.
AAAGCTTTTTTGAAGCAAAAGATCAAGCCTTTGGCGCGGATTCTGGTGGAGGAAAACCGCCCTATCAGTTTTGCCCTCCAGTGCCGCCACTGTGATGATGCTCCGTGCACGAAGGCCTGTATCACCGGGGCCATGCAAAAAGACTCCCTGACGGGTGTGGTCACGAACCAGGAAGACCGCTGCGTGGGCTGTTGGACTTGTATCCTGGTCTGTCCGTTCGGGGCGGTCAAACGGGATGAGAGCGGGCACAAGGTGGCTTCCAAGTGCGATTTGTGCAGTGCAAGCGGGGGAACTCCTACGTGCGTGGAACATTGCCCCAATGAAGCTTTAATATTTACGGATGAGCCGTGGGGGAGGCAGGGAAGATGAAATACG
>DAHVVW010000243.1 GCA_027357125.1 Clostridiales bacterium | reverse complement strand
TTAAGATGTAAAATTAAGATGTTCAGTAAGAACTGTCAGGGATTTGAGCCGATTATAATCTGTAAGATCACTGTGCATAGTGGTTATGGAAATATATCCCTCCTGAACAGCTCGCAGGTCGGTATCTTCCTCTTTGTCAGGAGTTAAAGTGCCGCTCTGCCAGTAGTAAATCCTACCGCGCGGATCCTTACGACTTTCGAATATATTTTCATATACTGCTTTCCCTAAGCGGGTTAATTTTACCCCTTGCCAATCTTTGGTCGGCAACCCAGGTATATTGACATTAATAAGGCCACCATCAGAGATGCGGTTCAAATTGCGCAATAATTTGAGCACAAAGTCTGCAGCCGGCTGAAAATCGCGAAATTCATAACTGGCCAGGGAAACAGCCAGCGCGGGTACTCCTAGGAGCGCTCCTTCAAGAGCAGCTGAGACGGTCCCTGAATAAAAAACATCCGTACCCAGATTTTGACCTAAGTTAATCCCTGAAATAAGTAGATCCGGTTTAAATACAATATCACCCTGAAGCGCCAGTTTAACGCAGTCGGAAGGAGTACCGCGCACGGCAAACCCTTCCCCGCCAAATTTGAGGGTATGTTTGGCAGCGAAAAGAGGTTCGAACAAAGTTATAGCGTGGCCGACAGCAGAACGCTGCCCTTCCGGCGCTACGATGGTTATTTCATATGCAGGATTTGTAGCTAAGGTATGATAAAGAGTTTGCAGCCCGGGTGCAAAGAAACCGTCATCGTTGGTTAAGAGTATACGCATTGGCCCTCCACATCAAATTTCATTCTACTTCATACACTGAAATTATCATCGTGTCCGCTTTTTTTGTAAGCCCAAACATTAAATTATACCCTTTAAGGTTTTTATTCAAGAAATCAATTATTTTATATAACTCCGGGTTAGTAACGACTTTTTGGGTCGCAATCAGTTCCAGCTTGCCATTGTTTTGTTCACTCATACCTTATCCTACCCTTTATGCCCGTGAATTAAGGCAAAACCTTCCGCCCGCGTAGCCTGACTGGTTTTAAACATGCCCCTGACGGCTGAGGTTAAGGTCTTAGAACCCGGTTTCTTTACACCGCGCATCGTCATGCACATATGTTCAGCTTCAATTACCACCAAAACCCCACGCGGCTCCAAAATATTCATTACCGAGTCAGCAATTTGAGATGTTAGCCTTTCTTGAAGCTGAGGCCGTTTGGCAAACCCCTCCACAACCCGTGCCAGTTTGGAAAGCCCGGTTATTTTTCCCTTGCGCGGAATATAAGCTACATGGGCTTTCCCATAGAAAGGCACCAGATGATGTTCGCACATTGAATAGACCGGTATATCTTTAACGATTACCATCTCTTCATGCTCTTCAGAAAACTGGACCTTTAGATGTTCACTGGGATCCTCGTGTAACCCTGCAAAAACCTCGCCATACATGCGGGCTACCCTTTTAGGTGTATCCAAAAGACCCTCGCGGCTAGGATCTTCTCCAATCGCTTCTAAAATCATGCGTACAGCTTGTTCGATTTTTTCCGAGTCCATCTCCAACGTTGTTCTCCTCCTTAAAAAACTTGTATTAATGTCATCTCTCTTGAGATTCACAGTTGTCCCAGATATACATGTGTTTGAGGGATAACCCTTACTGACTCCAGCTCCTGCAGCATAAACTCCTGCCACTTAAGCATCTGCGCGGGTTCAGGCTTATGCAACCCCCTCACTGGCGTAAGCGGCTGTAAAATCACCGGTATCTTCGTATTCTCTCCGGCTAGCAAATCCCGGGCCCGCAGTAAATTAGCTAGATCTGTGCAGCTGTCTACGACAATCTTAACGAAAATCTCCCGGGTGCGTCCTTGCCTCAGAAACTCGCGGTGCTCGTGCCAAAACTCGTACTCATCGTACGGAAGTTTGATGTCCATACTTATTATGTCCACCCACGGTAAAAGCAGTGCAAGCTTATCTGGCAAAGTGCCATTCGTTTCGAGGTAAACCTTAAATCCCAGCTCTTTGACCCTGGGTAAAAAGGCTTGTAATTCCTGAGCCCAGAGCAGAGGTTCCCCGCCTGTGATACTTAGGGAATGATGAAGCTTTAAGTCAAAACTTTGTATCAACATTGCCAGCCGGTCCAAGGATACGGGATTTTTTATTTGTTCAAAGAAATGTGAACCCGGAGTAGTCTCAAGCCTGAACATAGCGCTTTGCGCTACCTGAGTATCACAATACGGGCAGGAAAGGTTGCAGCCGGACAGGCGTAAGAACAGTTGACGATATCCGACGTATGGCCCTTCCCCCTGAATGGAAGAAAAAAGCTCGATTACAGGTAAAGCAGACATTTTTTAATTAACTCCTCTGACTTTGCAGCGGGCAAGCCGAATTGATTTCACCTCATCACAATAGCGCCTGGCAACAGCCTCTCCGAATTCAAGAACATTTCTAACTCCTAAATCCCCAAGGCTTACGGTTGGGACCGGAGTATTCTGACTTGAGACATTAAGGCCGCAGTGAATCAAAGAAGAGACTGGGGACAAAGTGCTGATACTTACTGAAAGCTTATTTTTTCCTTCAAATAAATCATCCCCATTGCGGTGAACACTTTTGATCCCGATTTTCTCTAGCTCTTCTTTAATCGATGCAATCAAGAGACGCTGTCTAATAATAGTTTTCTCCAAATCCATTTCAAAATGCTCAATAATAAAATGCAACATGTCCTCGCTGAAAATCCAGTCTTTAGCCCGGACATCTTCCAAATCTACCATCTCATCCTGCTGCACGCTGCAAGCGCCGCGAAATACTGTCACACTATCCCCCATTTGGCCGAAATTTCTAAAAGCAAAGAGGGAACGAAGCTGGCTGCCGTTATAGCTCAGTGGTTCTTTAAGGATTATGTACTCCATTTAACGCTCTCCTATTTAGTGATTGTTAATTTTCGTGATTGACGAAAAAGCTCTTAATCCAGTTCGGATTGCTGAGGAAATAACTTTTCAATTAAATCTTCCTGTCCGTTAAGGCTTAAGGCTCTTTTTAACCTTTGGCAGCTTTCACACGCTCCACACCAAAGTTCCATGCCTGTGTAACAACTCCACAAAAATTGCCAGGGGATATGTAAACGCAAGCCCTCTTTGACAATTTCCGTTTTATCTAGGAGCGAGGTAGGGCTAAAGAGTATAATATTCTTGGAAGTTGAGTATGACAAGCTTGCATTGATTTTTTCGATAAAAGCCTGGGAATTGTCAGGAAAAGTCCCTGCCTCTTCCCTGTTGAACCCGGCAATAATATAACTGGGCTCAGGTAAGTTTTCGGCAAACACAGCGGCAATATTTATAAACAAGCCATTCCTGTTCGGAACCCATACGTTGTGGGCGCTAACTGCAGCTCGTCCTTGAACCTCATCCAACTCTGTAGGCTTAAGCGAAGGTAAGGATTGCGTACTATCCACTAAGGCAGTGTGCGTCTCCTCTTCCAAAAAGGGAAGTTTTATTACTTTATGGTTAATACCGTAACACTCTGCCAAGGAAGCAGCCGCCTGGAGTTCACGCTCCCGGGCCCGCTGCCCGTAATCGAACGTAAGGGCAAGATCAAGCGTATTCTGTTCGAGGAAAAGAGCCATAGCCACGGTGGAATCAAGTCCACCCGAAAGTAATACCACCCCTGCCACAACTAGTCCTCCTTATATAAAGCCCATGCATCAGGAGATTCATACACCTTTACCCAGGCCAGTCTTAGAAGTGAAGGAAGGACTAGTGTTTGTCTAATTTCCCGATATAAATGCCCGGCGATATTTTCAGCAGTGGGATTCTTCTCCCCTTGAAACTCCGGCACATCATTAAGCAGTTGGTGATCGAGCTGGTCCAGGACTAAGCTTACTGCTCGTTTCATCTCTCCAAAGTCGACCAACATACCTGAGCGGTCTAAACGCTCACCTTCCACACATATTTCTACATCCCAACGATGCCCGTGCAAGCGCGCGCATTTCCCCTGGTAATTGCGCAAGTAATGGGCCGCATCGAA
>DAHVVW010000242.1 GCA_027357125.1 Clostridiales bacterium | reverse complement strand
CCATTGAGGCTGCCGGCATATTGCCGAAGTTCCAAGGCACAGCCGTACATGATGCATGGGCTCCTTATTTCCATTACGAGTGCCATCACGCCCTGTGACACAGATGTTCCTTTCGATAATAACCCAAATAACCAAGCGGAACGGGATGTGCAAATGGTCAAGGTCCAGCAGAAAATATCGGGTACATTCCGCAGCGAGCAAGGGCAAAAGTATTTTGTCGCATTCGAAGTTACATTTCCACCGCAAAGAAACACTCCTGCTCCATCATCAACGCGATCCAAGATGCTCTGCAAGGGAAACCGTTTATGCCTTCTGATCAAACAACTTGACGCTAATTATTTTCCCAGGGGGTGCGCGGCACTCCTTTTTAGTGTTGGGGCTAAACGAGTACCTGAATAGTTACAAATAAACAAGTAACACAAGACTGTTCAGGGGCCAAAATCACCCGATCGGTGGCCCTTGAAACAGTCTCGTATACTAGGATATAGAATTTCTACTGTCGATAAACTATAGTTGTCAACATTCCACCCATAGATTTCGAGAAATTGTTGGCCATGTGGTGCGGAATGTGGCAATGGAAACTAAAATGACAAAAGACTAAAAAAGCCTGCGGATAAGAAATACTCCCAGTTTGCGGACCAAAGGAACTCCTACGCGCCGCAGGAGCGGAACACCCACATGCTTTGCAAGCGGCGGGCCTAAGCGCCGCGCCAGAGGGGGACCAAAGCGGCGGACCAGCGGCAGCCCTGCCTGACGAATCAGGGGTGAACCAATTTGCTGCAGCAAGGACAAGGCCTGTTTCTGGGTTGCTGAGAGTTCGGTCTGAGACTGCCTGTTTTTAGACTTCTCTTCTTTAGTACGGAGTTTTTTTACTTTCTGCTTCTGTTCCTTGGCAGAAGGTTGAGCAGCCGAGGGGGATGAACTGGGAGAAGAAGCCGGTATAAGAGTCTGTGCCGGTATATTGGGTGTGTTAACCTTGGGCGCTTGCGGGGTAAAGGGATGTGAGGAATTTTTAGGGGCGGCTGGGTTTTGAAAATGAGGATTAGGAGAATTAGGATTCTGAGAATTAGTGGTCTGGGAATAAGGCCACTGTAAGACATTGGAACGGGAGTGGATCATTGGGCAATTCCCCCCCTTTTTGATTACTAATACAGAGTATGCCTTATATGGATATATGTTCCAGTTAAGGAATAGAGGGCCATTGGCGAAGGATAAATCCCGATATTGAGGCACCACTAAGGCTTAGATTTTCTTTCTTGCTTCTTACGGTGTATACTTAGATTAAGCAGGCTTTTACTACCTGTTGCGTATTCCATTTGGATAATGAAAGGAATATATCTGCCGTACATCATGGAAAGGGAATTTGGTGGATGAAGATTCTAAGATTTTTTACTCCGGCGCGGGTGTTGGTGCTGGGGTTTAGTCTTCTTATATTAGTAGGAGCCTTGCTCTTAACTTGGCCGGAAGCAACCAGGGACGGACAAGGGCTTGGTTTCTTGAACGCTCTTTTTACCGCCACATCTGCTGTGTGTGTCACCGGCCTGGTTGTAGTCGATACTGGGACAACCTTTACCATCTTTGGGCAACTGGTGATATTGTCCCTGATTCAAATTGGCGGTCTGGGTTTTATGACTTTTGCGACCCTGATCGCGATCATGCTCGGGAAAAGAGTAACCTTTAAAGAGCGCCTGGTGCTGCAGGAAGCACTGAACCAAGTGTCCCAGGCTGGTGTGGTACGGCTTGCCCGCTACGTTCTCCAAATGACTTTTCTAATCGAAGCTCTCGGGGCTTTAATCTTAAGCGTTCGCTGGTCAGTTGACCTGGGGTGGGGCCAGGCTCTGTACTATGGCATCTTTCATGCGATTTCTGCTTTTAACAACGCCGGTTTTGACCTTTTCGGCAATTTTTCCAGTCTTACCGGATATAGTGGGGATTTGGTCACAAACGTAACAGTGATTCTTCTGATCATAACGGGAGGGCTCGGTTTTACAGTCTTGGCCGACCTATATTCTCATAAGCGCGAGGGTAAAAAGTTCTCCTTACATACAAAGTTGGTGTTACAAGCCAGTGGAATCCTTATCATTTTGGGAGCAGCCCTGATCTTTGCTGTGGAATTTGCCAACCCCAAAACCCTGGGCACACTTCCCCTGCCGGTCAAGGTAATGGCATCCTTCTTTCAGTCGGTGACCACTCGTACAGCCGGGTTTAATACGTTGAACCTCCCTGATTTTCGGGATACGACCTTGCTCTTAATGATCGCCTTAATGTTCATCGGAGCTTCTCCCGGGTCAACCGGGGGCGGCGTCAAGACCACGACTTTCATCTCGGTGGTTCTGGCCGTGCTCAGCACTTTTAAAGGGGAAGACCATATCTCAGTTAAAGGGAGAACTCTACCCAGGGAAGTGATTCAAAAAGCCGTTGCTATTATGGTCCTGGCTATCCTGCTGATTTTTGCCGTGGTTTCCCTGTTAACCATTTCCGAGAATGCAGATTTTCTGACGTTATTGTTTGAAGTAACTTCAGCTTTTGGCACAGTAGGGCTTTCCTTAGGCATTACTCCGCATTTGTCAGGTATCGGGAAAATAGCGATTATACTTACGATGTTTACCGGACGGGTAGGCCCTTTGACCCTGGGGTTCGCACTTTCGCAAAAAAGGCAAGGGGCTGAGGCCGCAATTAAGTACCCGGAGGAAAAGATTATCATCGGCTAAGTTCGATGTTCAACTTAAATTGACGGTTTGCACGTCATGAAAGGAGATCTTGCATGAAAAAACAGTTTGTCGTGATTGGTCTGGGCAGGTTTGGGACAAGTGTGGCCAGGACTCTGAGTTCCTTAGGGCATGATGTTTTGGCTGTGGATAACCGTGAAAGCTGTGTCCATGAAGTGATGAATGAGGTCACTCAGGCAGTTCAGGCTGATGCGCGTGACGAAGAAACGCTAAAATCCTTAGGCGTGCGCAACTTTGACGCAGCGGTGGTGGCGATTGGGGATGATATCGAGAGCAATATCCTTATCACACTTACGCTGAAAGAAATGGGAGTAAAATATGTGGTGGCCAAAGCTCAGACTTCTTTACACGGAAAAGTATTGTCAAGGATTGGAGCGGACAAGATCATCTATCCCGAGAAGGACATGGGCATGCGTTTGGCTTATAATTTGGTGACAGCCAATGTTATGGATTTGATCGAACTTTCCCCTGACTATAGTATCGTGGAGATCAAGGCTCCGGTTAAGTTCTGGGACAGAACTTTGGGGGAGTTGGATTTAAGGGCCAAATACGGTATTAGCATTATGGCGATTAAAAAAGCCGGTGACATTTTAATAGCCCCCGGAGCGGAGGCTAAGATTGGAGAGAAGGACGTTTTGATAATTGTAAGTAAAACTGAAGCCTTGGGAAGGCTGCCGGAGTAGTTCCCTAAAGAGCATCCTCAATTTGAATAATCTGTTCTAAATCCTCCAGATCCTGAGGCCTATACTTCTTGACAATCTCGCGAATCCGAATTCGAGCTTGTTCGTCTGCATATTTGACCATCCTGCTAATATCCGCAACATCTTGCATCCGCGAAGCTTCGAGCTTCATAAGGATTACAGACATCGGTTCACCACCCTTGCCAAAGAAAAGTAATCTTAGCGGTCTTTGCTATATTATACCATTTCATCCGCTTTCCCAAAAGGATTTAAATCCGCAGGCGTTGGAGGTTTCGGTTAAAATAAAGAAAACCGACTTTGGGTGGTTTCAAGACGCAAAAACCGGAAAGGATGAAGACATACAATGAGTGCTGCCGATGAGCGCAATCATATTATTCTGAATTCCGAGCCGCTTGAGATACTGAGCATATTGGAAGGGCTGCGTGTGGGTGTTATTGTCATTGACAAAGCGGAAACGGTGCGCTTTTGCAACCGGGCAGCAGCGGAGTTTATCGGCACAAGCACCGGCGACATTCTCAACCGCAAGATTTTCGAGACCATACCCGAGTCGGAATTGGGGCGGGTTATTCGGGAAGGCCGCTCCCA
>DAHVVW010000241.1 GCA_027357125.1 Clostridiales bacterium | reverse complement strand
TGGCTCAGAGCTATCGCAGGCGGCTCGATTTTTATAGAACTTGCCAAAAGGCAGAGTTATTGTTTAGTATGATCATTGGTTAATCGGCCGTCTCCGCTGATGGGAATAGCTTCTCCCAGAAAAGTCGGCTTAGGTCTAAAGACATTTACATAGAGGAAGTCTTTGTTGCGCGCGGCGATTTCCCGTAATTCATAGGCCTCTATGCCCCGGTATATATGCTTGTCCGCAGCAACCCCATACGCTTCAAGGCCGAGTTTGCGGGCAATATAAATGGCACGCATGAGATGGTATCTTTGGGTGACGATAACCGCAAAATGTATTGGGATGAAAAAGACTGAACACGGTAGTTTATGAGAAGCACTGTGGAGCTGGCGATGGCGAGCAAAACAGCGGCAGCGAGAACAAAGAATTTGAGCTTCTTTCTCATTAACATAAGTTAGTTCCTTTCTGAGTCAACTAGACCGACAGGAGGTGTCCCCGTGCAGCAGCCAATCGTTCCGTTTGAGCCCGTGCTTGCGCAGAAAATTCCCCAGGATCAACAGTGGGTAGCTCAAGTAAAGTGGGATGGGGTTAGGGTATTAACTTATTACGATGGTGAAAGGGTTCGTCTCTTCAACCGCAAGTTACACGAACGGACCATGCAGTTTCCGGAATTAACAGAGATTAAGCGTTACTGTGGGGCTTCATCTGTTATATTGGATGGGGAAGTCATCGCGTTGGACAAGGGGAAGCCCTCTTTCTATAAGGTAATGAAGCGTGACGGAATTAGAAGAGAAAAAAATGTGGAGCAGGCTCGCCGCCAGACTCCGATAACTCACATGGTTTTTGATGTTCTCTATTATAATGGAAAATGGGTTACAGATGAGCCGTTGAGAAACAGGCAAACAATTCTGTGCGAGATCATCACTGCGCAGGAGGATATCCAAACGGTGGAGAACTTTGCAGCAGGAGCAAGCCTATTCAAGGGCATAAAAGAGCAAGGAATGGAAGGAATCGTGTGTAAGGACTTAAACAGCTTTTACCAAATAGACGGCAAGGATGAGCGCTGGCTCAAAATAAAAAATTACCGCGACATTGTCGCAGTGGTTGGGGGATATACGCTACGCGGAGAAACTGCGAACGCCCTGCTCTTAGGTCTTTATGACGAACAACAACGGTTTTGGTTCATAGGGCATGCCGGTACCGGACGGCTTACCCATGAAGAATGGGAGCACCTGACCAAGATCCTTCGTTCTGTGGGCGTGGCTAAGAGACCGTTTGTTAACAGGCCGGAGCGGAGTGCCGATGCCCATTGGGTGCTCCCGGAACTGGCGGTAAAAATTCAGTATGCGGAATGGACTCCGGGGCGCGGGCTAAGGCAGCCGAGCATTCAGGCATTTGTAGAGGTTAATCCCAAAGCGTGCGTGTTCACAGACGGGGTATATCCAGTGGGCACCAAGCATTAATAATGGAGTTACTATATGAGTGCATTGTCCGCAAGCGGATTTTTCGACTATTGCACAAGTAATAGGAATAGGGGTATATTATGGACAAAGAAGGGGGGGCCAGAGATGCCAGAAGCCCAGCATAAGCTAAGAAGATCCTTAGCTTTAGGACCTACAAATAATCCAAAACGTCTTATCGTAGCCATGACCGGGGCCAGTGGGGCGCTTCTGGGAGTGGAACTGCTCAAAGAAATGAAGAATTTCCCCCGCTGGGAAACCCACCTGGTAATTTCCAAAGGAGCAGAGCATACTTTAGCCCTTGAGTGCAATCTTACCCGGAATGATGTCTCCAGCTTAGCGACCCAGACCTATAATGCCGCTGATATCGGTGCCGGGCCTGCCAGCGGCACTTTTCGCGCCGAAGGCATGGTGGTCATTCCGTGCAGCATGAAAACAACCGCAGGGATAGCTAACGGTTTTGCAGACAACCTGATTCTGCGCGCCGCAGATGTAACGATCAAACAAAGGCGGCCTTTGGTCTTAGTCGCCAGGGAGGCACCTTTAAGCCCTATTCATCTGCAAAATATGCTCTCCTTAGCACGTTTAGGAGTTACCATTTTGCCCCCGGTACTCACTTTTTACCATGGGCCCTCAACGATTGATGATATGGTCAAACTCATACTAGGAAAAGTCTTGGACGTTTTTAACTTAGAGATCCCAGGCTTTAAGCGCTGGGGAGAGCTGGAATAAGTTTTTCACGATGGATATTTTGATGTATAATATTTAAGTTGCTTCAGGTTAATTCTATGTCAGAAAGGCGATTCTCTTGATCAACTCTCTTTGGCGTTTGCTCCGGCCCTACCAATGGTTGAAAAATTCATTTGTGCTTGTTGGCTTAATCTTCTCCAGGAAGTACTCTGACCCAGGTATGCTTTCTTTAGTATTAATGGCAGCCTTGGCATTTTCATTGGTCTCCAGTGCTGTCTATGTCTTAAATGATATCTTTGACAGGGAGCAAGATCGCCTGCACCCGCAAAAACGTTTGCGCCCGCTGGCTGCCGGGGATCTCAGTGTACGTCAGGGGTTCTTGATATTTTCCGTGGTTTTGGCCCTGGGACTAAGCCTGGGTTTCATAGGGTCGCCGGCCCTTGCCGGAATTCTGTTATTCTATCTTCTGCAGAATATTGCATATTCCCGACGGCTTAAGCATGTGGTAATCCTCGATGTCTTCTTAATCGCCCTTGGGTTTATGCTCAGGATATTGGCCGGCACCTGGGGGGTTGGGATTGAACCCTCGCGCTGGCTTTTACTCTGCGGGTTGATGCTGGCTTTGTTCATGGGGTTTGGCAAGCGCTGGGCCGAACTTCATGATCTTGAATCAGGAGCGCAGCAGCATCGGGCCGTGCTCGACAGCTACAGTCATGTTCTTTTAGAGAAAATGATGGGGATTGCCGCCAGTGGGGTCATCATAACCTACAGTTTGTACACTGTTGATGACAGCACTGTCTTGCAACACGGTACGGATGAGTTGATTTATACTGTCCCGTTGGTGATTTACGGGGTTTTTCGTTACCTGTACCTTTTACATGAACGCGGAGTCGGCGGAGACCCGGCCCGTCTGGTGCTTAAGGATTCTCATATTCTAATCGTGGTCTTGCTGTGGCTGGGAAGTGTTGTCTGGATCTTACGCTAGAAAGAAATTTATATTTGGACGTGATTAGATATGTCAGGTTTTAGCCTTGGCAAGGACAAGCTTTTTTACAGAATTGTACTTGCCCTGTCGTTTCTCTTGAGTGTGATTTGGGTTCTGGCCATGGACACAATTCCCGTGTCTGATTTCAATTATTACCATGAACTAGCACAGCAGATTGCCCAAGGAGGGCAATGGGGAGACACCTACACAACAGTAGGCTATCCAATTGTATTAGGTTTTTTATATAAGCTGTTTGGTGCAAATTGGCATGTGGCAGAAGTTTTAAATATAGTCTTAACGCTTGCTAACAACTTGTTATTGCTAAAAATTTTGGATCAATCCCGCCTGCGGGAGGGAGTGCGCAGAGCAGTATTTGTCCTTTTTGCTCTTTTTCCGGCAGTAATTTACTATAATAGCCTTGTGGGTACGGAAATCATGTTCACTACGGTGTTGCTCCTGACCACAGTTGTTTACCTGAGCTCAATCAGGTATAAGTATCTGCTGTTGGGTGTTTTAACTGCTGTTAATACCATGATTAAGCCCTTTTTTATTCTTTACTTTTTAGTAATTTTCTTGACCGAGCTCTTAGAAAGTCCAGAGGACAGGCGCTCTTTCAGCAGAACTTTTACCAGGGCATTCACGAGGGCTGCGATTATTCTCGTGGTCGCTTTGTTCGTGCTTTCCCCCTGGCTTTATCGCAATTACCGCTTAAATGGCGAGTTTAGCTGGGTGTCCAATAACGCCGGGATTGTCCTATACATTAATAACAACTCTCAGAACATACGCGGGGGCTGGATGCCTGCAGATCAGGTTGAAAACTCCCCTGTCACGGCTCCTGAATATCTTAATGCCAATTGGACCGAAAAAAACAAGATACTGTCCCAAGCAGCTAAGGAGTGGATTATTACCCATCCG
>DAHVVW010000240.1 GCA_027357125.1 Clostridiales bacterium | reverse complement strand
TCGTCCTGTTGGAAGTCGAAGCTCCGGCTGTAGCGGCTAAGGTTGAGCCTGGCCAGTTCGTCATTGTGCGCATGGATGAAAAATCCGAACGTATTCCTCTCACCGTGATGGATTTCAACCGTGAAAAGGGAACCATCACTATCGTCATTCAAGACGTAGGTTATTCCTCGGCGCTCATTAATCAAATGGAAGAAGGAAGCGCTTTCCTTGACTTTGTCGGTCCCCTGGGTGTGCAGACCGAGATTGAAAAATACGGTACTGTCGTATGCATCGGCGGCGGCCTTGGCATTGCCCCGGTTCATCCGATTGCCCGGGCATTAAAAGAAGAAGGCAATAAGGTGATCTCTGTTCTTGGTTCCCGCAGCGCTGACATTCTGATTCTGGAGGATGAAATGCGGGCGGCCAGTGATGAAATAGTAGTTGCCACCAATGATGGCAGCATGGGCATTCAAGGCTTTGTCACTGACGGTTTGGCTCATATCCTTAACCGTGGGGAGAAAGTCGATATGATCTGGGCGATCGGTCCTATGATCATGATGAAAGCTGTCTGTGATTATACCCGTCCATTGGGGATTAAGACGATTGTCAGCCTGAACCCGGTTATGGTAGATGGCACCGGGATGTGCGGAGCCTGCCGTGTCAGTGTTGGGGACGAAACAAAATTTGCCTGTGTTGACGGACCGGAATTTGATGGGCATCTGGTTGATTGGGAATTAGCTATGCAGCGCCTGGCTTACTTCAAAGATGAAGAGAACCGGGCTAAAGCCAGACTTGAGTGTGAAGGGGGGCATCACTAATGGCACTGAAAGTTCCGCGTCATGAAATGCCTTGCCAGGACGCGCACGAAAGGGCGCATAACTTTAACGAAGTTGCTTTAGGATATACGAGCGAAATGGCTCTTGAAGAGGCTCAGCGCTGCCTTCAGTGCAAAAAGCCGCTTTGCCGCACCGGCTGCCCGGTGGAAGTACTCATTCCGGACTTCATCAAAAAGATCTCGGAAGAGGACTTTTTGGGAGCTGCCGAGGTGCTGAAAGTCAAGAATTCCTTGCCTGCAATCTGCGGCCGCGTCTGTCCGCAGGAGAGCCAATGTGAAAGCAAGTGTGTTTTGGGTATTAAAGGAGAGTCTGTGGCTATCGGTCGTCTCGAACGCTTTGCCGCTGATTATGAGATGCAGCATGGTGAGAGCGCCATTGCCAAAGTGGAACCGAGCGGTAAAAAAGTGGCTATAATCGGTGGCGGTCCTGCGGGGCTTGCCTGTGCCGGAGACTTGGCTAAAGCCGGGCATGCGGTTACTGTTTTTGAAGCGCTCCATGTGGCCGGCGGGGTTTTGATGTATGGTATTCCGCAGTTCCGTCTGCCCAAGGAGATTGTGCAAAGAGAAATCGGCAATTTAGAAAAGATGGGCGTCGAGATTCTCACCAACCAGGTCGTGGGCAAAGTAACCTCAGTGGATGAGTTAATGGAAAATGGCTATGATGCTGTCTTTATTGGCACCGGAGCCGGACTCCCTTACTTCATGGGTATCCCGGGCGAGAACTTAAATGGGGTGTATTCCGCAAATGAGTTCTTAACCAGGACCAACCTGATGAAAGGCTACAAATTCCCGGAATATGCGACCCCGGTTAAAGTCGGTAAAAAAGTTGCTGTCCTGGGAGCCGGCAACGTGGCCATGGACGGTGCCCGCACCTCTTTGCGCTTGGGCGCGGAGGAAGTGTCGATCATTTATCGCCGTTCACGGGAAGAAATGCCCGCGCGTAAAGAAGAAGCGGAGCACGCCGAAGAAGAAGGAGTGGAATTCCGGCTTCTTACTAATCCTGTAGCCATTCACGGAGATGAGCGTGGCTGGGTTAAGAGCATGACTTGTCTGCGTTACGAGCTGGGCGAGCCGGATGCTTCCGGACGTCGGTCCCCGGTGGCAATTCCCGGGTCAGAGTTCGAAATCGAGGTAGACACCGTGGTTGTGGCTATCGGACAAGGACCGAACCCACTTGTAACCAAGTCTACTCCTGGGCTTGATCTGAACAAGCGCGGCAATATTGTCGCTGATCCCGAAACCCTCGCTACTTCCAAACCGGGAGTCTTCGCCGGCGGGGACATTGTAACCGGTGCGGCTACAGTTATCCTGGCCATGGGTGCCGGAAAGAAAGCGGCTGCTTCCATCGATGCTTATTTGAAAAGCAAAAACTAAGACAGCAGATTGCTGAGCAGAAAGTGTCGGGCCTATGGGCCCGGCACTTACATACGCTGAACGAATAATTGCTGACTTTAGGACAGAGCCTCAATGGTTAAAAGTGGAGTCAGGTTTCTCTAATTTGGGCAAACTTGCGATAGGTAAATTTACCTTTAATCGGGGTTACCTTGTTATTATATGAAAGGAGTGAATTTATTTGGCTCAGTTGCTTGACGGCAAAGCAGTATCGAAAGTTCTGAAAGAAGAAATCCAGCAGGAAGTGGCCCAGTGGAAGGTAAAAGGCGTGAACCCCAAACTGGCGGTTATCTTAGTGGGGGATGATCCGGCCTCGGTTGTTTATGCCAAATCGAAACAAAAAGTAAGCGAAAACTTGGGTATCGCCTTTGAACTGTTTCCAATGCCCGAAGATACCCCGGAGGTAGAAGTGCTTGGCCTAATTCAACGCTTAAACAACGATAATACCGTGCACGGAATTATGATCGAACTTCCGCTGCCAAAACATATTTCCAAAGAGAACGTGATGAAAGCAGTCCTGCCCGAGAAGGATGTGGACGGAGTGCACCCAATCAACCGCGGTTATATCCTAAGCGGGGAAGAAGGGCTCTTCCCAGCCACCCCCCAAAGCTGTATTGAACTCATGCTTCGTTCCGGGGTCGAGATCTCCGGCAAACATGTTGTAATTGTCGGGCGTGGAGAAACCGTTGGCAAACCGCTCGTCTTCCTGATTTTGAAGCATAATGCGACCGTAACGATTTGCCACTCCCGGACCCCTGACTTGGGTGCGTTTACCCGCCAGGCTGACATTGTGGTTGCGGCCGTGGGTAAAGCTAAGCTTATCAAGAAAGATATGATTAAGCCCGGGGCGATTGTGGTTGACGCCGGAATAAACGAGACTCCGGACGGAATCTGCGGGGATGTGGACTATGAGGCGGTGCAGGAAGTGGCAGGCATGATCTCTCCGGTTCCAGGAGGAGTCGGTTCTTTGACGACGGCCCTCATTATGAAAAATGTCCTTAAGGGAATTAAACTGCAAGGAGTGGGACGGTAATGGATGTATGGCAATGGAGTGCTGAGGAATTCTTGAACCAAGCTGCCAGTGCTGCCCCAACTCCCGGCGGCGGCAGTGTCTCAGCGTATGTGGGAGCCTTAGCTGCTTCCATGGTGTGCATGGTTGCCAATTTGACTGTCGGTAAGGAAAAATATAAAGATGTTGAGCCGCAAATACAGGAGATCTTAGGCAAAGGGGAGGAGTTGCTTGACTCCTTAAAGAAAGGCTTAAGCCGGGATATTGCCGAGTTTTCCAACTTTATGGCGGTTCTCAAACTTCCCAAAGATACGGAAGAACAAAAAGCGTCACGCACTGCTAAGATGCAGGAGGTTTTGGTTTCAGCGACTGATACCCCGCTCGGCATCGCCCGCAACTGTTTTGAAGTCTTAAAGTTGGCCCATGCTCTAGCTCCCATCGGCAACAAAGGAGCGATCAGCGATGTCGGTGTGGCTGCTTACTTAGCGGAAAGCGCCCTTAAGTCCGCAATGTTCAGCGTTGACATTAACCTGCCCCAGATCAAAGATGAATTGTACCAAAAGAAGGTCAAGACGGAGCGGGCCCAGATGTTTGAACAAGCTGCCACGCTCGCTGAAGAGACTGTGGAAGTAGTGCAAAGCAGGCTGTAATAATAAAACTCCCATGTCTTAGAGTTAAAGGCATGGGAGTTATTTTTTTATGGGATTCGCCAGGTAGTCTGCAGCGTAATGAGAGAGATCAGGGGAACGGTTTTCCAATGGCTCATCAACAGAGCAGGGTTCGGGGAGGAAAAGGTGAAAGAAAACAACGTGCTGCTTGCCACGCCAA
>DAHVVW010000023.1 GCA_027357125.1 Clostridiales bacterium | reverse complement strand
AGCGTTTGCAGGAATTTCAGGCAAAATGTTGAACCATATCAAAGTTAAAGCTGTTTCTACGAAAGGAATTTCAGCAGATTTTAAGGATTGGCGAGAGGAGACAGGACGATGCAGAAACGTAAGCTTTCCATCATCACCCAAGTGGTCGGCTTAGTGGTCATCATTGCCGTGGCTGCCGGGTTGACCGGAGCGATGGGTTTGTTCGGCATGAGCAGGATGTATCACGATATGGTTGATATGAATCAAACGGAGATTATCCCCATGGATCACCTTCAGGATCTGCGGCATGATACCCAGGCCTATCAAGCGGATGTGTTCATGCTCCTGGAGAGCAGCCAACCGGAGCAGCAAAAGCTGATCCAGGAGCTTAACGGAATCGACCAGAGGGTTCAAAAAAATGTGGCAGAACTACCAAAAGTGTTGCAACCGGGTCAGGAGAGCCAGCTTTTAGATCAGTTCAAGACGACCTGGCAGTCCTACACTCAAAACGCGAAGGCTGTGGTGGCGACTGCGGAAACCCAGCAAACGGCGGAGGCTAAGGCACTTGTGAATCAAAAACTGGATGAGCTTAGTGGGCAGGCCTCAGGGTTGGCTGACAAACTCTATGATCTCAAGCTGGAGCGTGTTTTACACGGACGCATGGCCAGTCATACTCAGATTTACCAAACGGGAATGACAGTAGCCACTGTTGTGATGGGAGCGGCTATTTTAGCGGCTATCCTCTTGGGTTGGGGGCTCGGCCGGAGCCTCAAGAGACTCATGCAGAACTTGGTTGCCGAAGCGCAAGCCATTGCCAGCGGCAAGCTTCAAACCGGACGCTTGGCGAACATGAAAACGTTCAATCGCGAAGGAGAAGAATTGCAGCGTGCTCTGCAAGAAATGACGGTTTCTTTACATACGATGGTTGAAGAGGTTCAGGAGACGTCCGGCGAATTGGCGGAGGTGGCTCTGAATGTGCAGGCGGGTATGGAGGATTCCACCAGGGCAGCAGAACAGGTAGCCGTGGCGGCTGGAGAAATCGCCAATGCAACAGCTAATCAGGTACAGGAGATGAAGACCAACCAGGGTCATGTGGCGACCATGCTCGCCCAGGTGGAGACAGCCCAGGAAAAAACACGCACGGTCAGCGACTCAGCAGGGCATTCAGCGGAATTGGCCCGGAACGGACGCGAGAGCCTCAATCACGCCGTGAAGCAAATGCGGGAGATTGAACAGCAGGTGGAAGAGTTGGCCCAAGTTGTGGCTGAAGTGGAAGGCCAGTCCCAGAGTATTGCGGCGACGGTGCAGATTATCGAAAGCATCGCGCAACAAACGAATCTGTTGGCCTTAAACGCCGCGATTGAAGCCGCCCGGGCTGGAGAAAACGGACGCGGATTTGCCGTGGTGGCCGAGGAAGTGCGCAAACTGGCCGAGCAGGTTCAAACGAGTTTGACAGAGATTACCATGAGTGTCACCACCATGCAGCAAACAGCTCAGACTGCTGAAAGGGGTATGGACATGAGCCGGAAAAGTGTCAGCCAGGGCAGCGCAGTTCTTCTGGAAATCTCTAGCCAGTTTGAAGCCATTTTAACGGCAGTCGAACAAAGTGCGGAACTCAGTCAGGATATTGCCTATTTTGTCACGGAAGTGGAAAGCAGCAGCCAGTCCATTATGAGCGGCATGCGTTCGGTGGCAAACCAGGCCGAAGAGGCTGCAGCCCAGACCCAGACGACCGCAGCAGCTGCAGAGGAACAAAATGCTTCGATTGAGGAGATGCGGGCTG
Source organism: Clostridiales bacterium (assembly GCA_027357125.1). Classification (GTDB taxonomy): domain Bacteria; phylum Bacillota; class Desulfitobacteriia; order Desulfitobacteriales; family Desulfitobacteriaceae; genus Paradesulfitobacterium. The sequence continues at coordinate 10,349 of DAHVVW010000023.1, read as the reverse complement.
TTTCTGAGACATTGTCGGAATATGCAGAGAGGCTTAAAGCCCTGGTGGTGCGCTTTGAGATCAGGGAAGCCGGTTTGAACAGAGTTTAGGGCAGCAGGGGGTCGTTATCGATCGACTGTCTGCAGAGGGAAACGGGACCGGGGAAGGTATGCTCTTTGCGGTGGCGGTTCGCGGCCAGCGGGGTCAGAACCTAGGCGTACTCTCTGCCGCGTTCTCTGAATCGGATCTGCGCCAGCAACTTGAACAGACGGTCTCCCTGCCTGCTCACTCCCGAGTTTGGCTCGTGAATCAGAACCAGCATTTTGTCTTGGAACCGCGTTCTTTCCCCGGTGAACCGGAACGCTATGATCCGGCCTTTCTGCAGCAACTGGAGCAAACGCATGTCGTCTCCATGCGTTCTCTAAAGACGACAGGCTGGCAACTGATCGTGGCCCAGGATAAAGGAACCGTGTTTGCTGACGCGGGACAGTTGTCCCGGGAGATCGTTCTGATCACGAGCGGCATCTTATTGATGGCCTTACTTCTGGCGCTTTGGTATATCCGTTCTTTCTTAAAACCGATGCAGCAAGTCATGGGCGAGATTCGCGCCCTGAGTGAGGGATATAGTGTTGAGGATCTTCCTGCTCTGCCCACGCGTCGGGATGAACTGGGGGAAGTGTCGCTCGCTTTCCGAAGTTTGGCCGGGCAGATGCAGGACATGTCGCGTGATTTGATCCTGGCTTTGGTCGCGGCTTTGGAGGCGCGGGATTCCTATACCAAGCACCACTCTGAGCGGGTAGCGTTGTACGCTCAACTCTTGGCCCGCGAGTTGGGCGTCGATCCGGTCATGCGGGAAAATATCCTACGGGCCGGGCTTCTTCATGATATCGGCAAAATAGGGGTGCCGGGAAGCGTCCTGAACAAACCAGGAGCCTTGAATGCCGAGGAGTTGGCTGTGATGCAGAGTCACCCTCTTCAGAGCTATGAGATCATCCGGGAAGTCCCGTATTATGCCCAGTCCGGGATCGCGGAGGCCGTCCTGCAGCACCATGAGCGCTGGGATGGATCAGGCTATCCTCAGGGCTTAAGAGCAGGGAGCATCCGTCTAGAAGCGCGCATCCTGGCGGTGGCCGATGCTTTCGATGCCATGACCTCTAACCGGGTGTACCGTAAAGCGTTGAATCTGGAGCAGGCACTCGCAGAATTGGAGCGCGGGTCCGGAAAACAGTTTGCTCCGGAGTGTGTGTCAGCCTTCCTGCGGATTCCAGTGGAGGAACTGCGTCGCTGCCTGGGCGTATCGATCAGAAGTTATGTTCAGGGTTCACGCCAGGCAGAGGCGGAAGCTTCGTGAACCCTACTTGCAAAATTCTAACCTAAAGCCTTTTCCAAAATCTGATTTAATCTTTTTACCATTTCGCGCGGATCCACGATTAAGCCTGCTGCAATGCGCGCATTCTCAAAAATCTGTTCGGCTGCCGTTCTGGCGAACGGATCATTAAGTTTACGCAATTCATTTAGCTTTTGAATCATAGAATGCGCAGTGTTTAGCTCTAGGACACTAGGAGCAGGTGCATTAAGATCCCGATTCGTCATCTGCATCACGCGCTGCATACTGTACGTCCCATACGCGCTCAAAGCGATGGCCGGGCTGTCTACCAGGCGTTTGGACTCTCTAACCTCTGTCACTTGCTCCCCTAGCACCTCTTTGACCCAGGCGTTCAAGCCCTCAACCTCAGCTGCAGGCAAACCTGCACCCTCTATTTCCGGCCCTTGCCCCACATCCAGATCTGCCTGATCTGCGGACACTAATTTCTTGCCCTCGAATTCTCCCAGCATATTTAGGATATAATCATCAACCGGTTCATGCGTGTAGATTACTTCGAAATCCTGCTTGCGAAAGACTTCGAGATAGGGGCCTGCTTCGATGGCTTCCCTGGTCGGACCGTTGACATAATAAATAGCCGACTGTCCTTCTTTCATGCGCCCGACATAATCAGCAAGGGAAATCAACTCACCTTTGTCTGCAGCCGATGACTCAAACCGCAGGAGCTTTACGAGCTCCTGTTTGTGCGTAAAGTCAGTGGCAGCTCCTTCCTTGATAAACATCCCGAATTTTTCCCAGAACCCCTTGTACTTCTCAGGCTCAGAAGCAGCCTGTTCATTTAAAAACTTAAGAAAACGACCGGTAACTACCCTGTTGATTTTCGCTATGAGGGCACTGTCCTGCATCGTTTCGCGCGAAATATTAAGCGGAAGCTCCTCACTATCCACGACCCCTTTGACAAAACGCAGCCACTCAGGCAAGATCTCCTTCGATTTTTCCTGAATTAGAACCTTTTTGCAATAAACGCTGACCCCTGGTTCCAGTCTGCCGAAACCAAACTTCTCGAAATTCTCTTGCGGCACGAATAAGAGCGTGTTCAGGGAAAGGGGCGCATCCGAAGAAAAATGCAGGCGGAACAGAGGCTCATCATACGCATTGGCAATGAATTTATAAAACTCCGTATACTCCTCTTCCGTAATCTCACTTTTATTTTTAGTCCAAAGGGCTTGAACGGTATTGACCTTTTCTCCGTTAACACTGATTGGATAGGGCACAAAGCTGGAATACTGCCGGATCACGCGCTTGATCGCTTCCGGGCTGCTAAACTCATATGCGTTCTCTTTTAAGTGCAGAACGATCTTCGTACCGCGTGCCAGCTCTGGCCCTTCCTCGATCTGGTAACTCCCTGTTCCTTCTGAAGTCCAGACATAACTTTGGGCGTCCGGCTGATAAGAACGGGTATAAAGCTCTACTTTATCCGCAGCCATAAAGGCTGCATAGAACCCGACCCCGAATTGCCCGATTAAGTTCAAATCTTTGTTATCCCCTTGGGTTAGGAGTTTAATAAATTCCTTCGAGCCGGAGTGGGCAATCGTGCCCAGGTTTTCCACCAGCTCTTCCTTGGTCATCCCGATGCCCGCATCTATGATTGTCAGGGTGTGTGCATTATCGTCAGTTTCCAGAGAAATTTCCAAAGGCAAATCTCTGTCTTTAACTTCTTGCCCGCTAAGCTGAAGGTACCGTACTTTTTCCATGGCATCAGCAGCATTCGAAATCAGTTCACGCAAAAAAATTTCCCGTTCTGTGTAAAGAGAGTTAATGACAATGTCCAGCAACTGCCGGATTTCCGTCTGAAATTCCCGTGTCTCAACTGAGGAATTGCTCATCTTCCTACCTCCTGTGATGTTGAATCAATGTTTACATAAACATATTCATAACGTATATCTGTTAAAGTATTATAACGATTCTTTGTACGAAAGCAAGTCCTTCTCCCTATTTTATTTGAGATCCCTCGTCAGTTTCCCTACATTTAGGATTTTGGCATCGGAAATTCTGGAACGCGAAGCTGCCGAAGACTCCCTGCGCCAGGCCAAAGAGGGGCTGCCAATACGTTATCGGACATCCGATTATTTGAGCAAATAGCGATATCTCTCGGGTTCCTGTCGGATTTCTTGAGCTAAAGACTGGTATTCGGGGGCTAACACTACAGAACGAATTCGTTGCCCCTCTTTGTCCCGTGGCATTACAAAGCCGCTATCAATCCATCCTTTTACCTTGTCCCTAATTGTTCGATCAGACAGGTTAAGCCATTTCCTCAAATCGGAAGTACTCGCCCAGCTATACCGAAACGCTAGTTGAGTGAACACTATTCGTTGATTCGGATCCAAGACTCGAATTAATTCCGGTTCAATTGTTGTATATTCCTGACTCTTTTCTTCTACAAGTTTGGCGGCTTCTCCGAAAACTTCAGCTAACCCTGAAATAAAAAACTCTAGCCACTGGGTAATATCAGAATCATTTCTTCCAAAATAGTAATTGTGGTGTAATCCCATCTGAAGGTTTTTATAATACTCTCTAAGATTACGATCATAAAATGTCTCAAGTACGAATAACCCTTTTAGACCAAAACCGCCTTGTCTAAGAATATACGTAGCAATCATTCTTGCTGTTCTACCGTTTCCATCCATGTAAGGATGTATTGTGAGAAACTGCCACATGACCACTCCTGCCTTAATGGGAGCTGGAACATTTTGGGCATTTGAAGAATTAACCCAAGCTACAAGGTCTTCGATGAGTCTTGGAACGTCTGTAGGTTCCGGAGGAAGATACCAATTGGATTCATTACGTTTTCCGACTTGGTTTTGCTCAGTCCTATACTCGCTTTGGCGGGGTCTCCGACCATGGTTAATTACTCTGATTACTGCGTGAAGTTTTTTAATAAACTCTTCGGTTATAGGTAATTGTCTTTCTTCGCAGTCATCTAGATAGTCGATAGCTTTCATCAAGTTGTAAACTTCTTGCTGTTCATCAGATGTGTGTTGACGGTAGAGAGCTTCTCTTTTCGCTTGTTCGTCAAGGGTGTTTCCTTCGAGTTTAGTTGATAATAGAACGGTTTCTTCTCTGGATTCCTTTCTCAATATTTCTAAGACTGAAGAAGGAAGCGGTAGGCTTTCTACAAGCAGACTTGCTCTTTGTATTTTCATTAAATTCTGTGCTACTGTGTTAGTAATGGTGTAACGTGGATGATACATTGGATTACCTCCCATCGGTTATATTATAACATTGCCGCTAAATTGCCGCAATATACTGGGATATAGGTAATCATTTGAAGGGACGATGTCCGATAACAGCGTATTAGCGGTTTACTCATTTCGGCGGCCCACTGCCTTAAGTAGCCCTTGAATCAAAGCCTGGGGCCGGGGGGGGCAGCCGGGAACATAGACATCGACAGGCAGAATATGATTGACCCCGCCGGCGCTAGTATAACTTTTCCCGCAGATGCCGCCGCTGCAGGCACAACTGCCCACCGCTACCACCAACTTAGGGGCTGGTACGGCCTTATACGTCTTTAAAGCGGCGATCTCTAAATTTCTGGTCACCGGGCCTGTTACCATCAGGACATCCGCATGGCGAGGTGAAGCGACAAAATCAAAGCCCAGGCGCTGTACATCGTAGACCGGACCGGTAAGCGTGGTCATTTCCCAATCACAGCCGTTGCATGAGCCCGCATCAAGGTGCCGGATATGCACAGAACGACCAAAGATTCTGGTAATATTCGCTGCGCTTTCGTCAATTCTTCCTGCGCTCTGTGCGCTTTCCGCCAGTTCGAACTCCGTACTCAGGGTTATCGCTCCGCACGGGCAATCCTCAGCACAATATCCGCAAAAGAGGCAGCTCTTGGGATCAAGCGACCAATACGAATAATCTTGAGCTCCTCGTTTAAGTACGATCCCCCCTACCGGACAGACCTCGGCACAGTTGCCACACCTTTGACACCTCTCCTGAGACCATGTAGGCAAGCCCCGAAAACCTTCCGCCGGGAAATCGGGCTGCTGTGGGTAAGAAGTTGTAACGATTCCCGTTTTAAGGCTCTTTTTAAATAGCCTGAGCACTGAGTCTAACCTCCTTAGCGATCCAAACACGAGTAACATAGTTCGAAGCTTTTATTAATCAGCGGAAAATCCGGCACGATATTGCCTGGTATAGTAGAAGGTACTACCGGCCAGTTGCAGTAGGAAGCGGAACGCACCATATGCCGAAAAATCTTCCCATCCCCGCCAACCATCACAAAGTGCACATTCTCACCGCGCGCTGATTCCGTGATCCCAACGGCATGCCCGTAAGGGGTCATCTCTTCCAGCGGTAAGAGCAGCTTCCCGGGCGGCATCAGATCCAAAGCCTGCCTGACTATCCCGATTGACTGGAATGTCTCATCAATACGTACTTTTACCCGGGCCAACACGTCCCCTTCCGTGTACACGGGAACCTCAAAATTCAGGCTCCCATAGGCCAAATGCGGCAGATCGCGCCGCGTATCCCGCGCAATCCCTGCGGCCCTGGCCGCCGGGCCTACCGCGTGCAGATCGCAAGCTATCTTATACCGTAAAATCCCGGTGCCCTGAACCCGATCGAGATAAGATTCCGTGGTCAGGAGAATCTCTGTCAACTCCCGAAATTCTCTCTCTACCCAGGCTAAAGTGCCCAGGATAAGTTCCCGGTTCTGATCGCTGATATCACGCCTAACACCGCCAGGAGCGTTAATCCCCCGCAAAAAACGGCTGCCAAAGACCGTTTCGTTCAGGTGCTGCAGCTCCTCTTTCAGCCTGGCCCCGTACATCGTGCCAAAGGCAAAACCTAAACCGGCGCAGATATTCCCCACATCTCCAATATGGTTGTACAGACGTTCCAGCTCGAGGCCGATCGTACGGATAAACTCAGCCCGCTTGGATATAACAGTCCCGGACAGTTTCTCAATCGCCAGGCAATAGGCGCTGGAATGTGCAAAGGAACAAGCTCCGCACATGCGCTCGGCCACTAACACTCCCTGACGGGGGGTTTTGCCTTCTGCTATCTTTTCCATGCCTCGGTGGGTATAGAAAAACCTTGCCTCCAGATTGAGCACATTTTCTCCCACGACGCTGAAGCGGAAATGCCCGGGCTCGATGATCCCAGCATGGATCGGCCCCACCGGAATTTGCATAACCCCTTCCCCTTCTACCCTGCTGAAAGTAAACTTGCCGTCTGAGCGCGGCACTTCTGTCTGAAGTCTAAAGTCTTTACGCAAGGGAAACAGCCCTTTAGGCCAATCTTTATGCACAGCCAGACGCCGGATTTCCGGATGCCCTTTAGGCTCCAACCCGAATAAATCTCTAATTTCCCGCTCATACCAATGGGCAGACGGTACCCTTGGCGTCAAGGAAGGAAAAGACGGCTCACCCTCTGCCACTTCGGTTTTCAACACGGCCACATACCCTTCCTGGTACTGAGCAAATACATAATAAAGAGCAAATTGCCCCTGGATTTGCCGTTCATCACTTCCGAGAAGCTGAATCAACTCAAATCCCAGCTCGTGACAGAGTTTCGCTCCCAACTCGGCTATCTCCTCTTTAGGGATTGCCAGGTGGATTTCGTCAGGATTACTCTCTGTTACCTGAACTTGTCTGTTCCCATGATGATCTATATACTGTTGGAATTTCGCTAATTTATTGCTTACAGCATACTCCTTTGTCATCTCTAGTTCCCCCCTGCCATCACTGCTACGACTTGCCGCAAGATACCGTCCACAAACGGGGGAATGTAAACTCCCATCAAAGTCATGGGCACAAGGGAGAGAGAAAGCACAGCCAGCGACCATTTGTCAGGCTGCGTTTTTTTAACGCGCCCGGGGGGCGCTCCCAGAGCAACTTTAGCCGCAGTATACACAATCCCGGCAAAAATCAGCGTGATCAGAGCCAGCATCAGGCCCGCAGCCCCATACCTACCCTCCGCAAATCCGGCACTCAGGATTGTAAACTCGCTCGTGAAAATACCAAAAGGAGGTGCCCCTCCAATGGCAAAAGCCCCCAGGAAAAGAGCCGTCCCGGAAACAGGCATGACAGACATTGCTCCTTTGATTTTCCCGATCTTTTTCGTGTGGTAATGCTGGGTTACATTCCCCGCCGCGAAGAAGAGAAAGGACTTGGTCAGCGCATGATTCAGCATATGCAGAAAAGCCCCGTACAGAGCTAGGCGGCTCCCCAGCCCGATGGCGGCCGCGATAATCCCCATATGCTCAATGCTCGAATAAGCTAACAGCCTTTTCAAATCATGCTGAACAATAATAAACGGTAAAGCCACCGCAATCGAAATCAGGCCAAAAATAAGCAACAGATTAAAGGAAAAAAGCCCTTGCGACTTGGACACAATTAAATGAAACCTCAGAATCCCGTATAAAGCGCAGTTCAGCAAGACCCCGGACAACATGGCGCTGACCGGCGAAGGAGCCTGGCTATGGGCATCCGGCAGCCAGGTATGCATCGGGGCCAGGCCAACCTTGGTCCCATACCCAACCAAAGCAAACACAAACGCTAGTTTCAGGAGTTTGGGATTTAGGTTCCCGGCCTGAGCAACCAAACTGGGCCAATCGAGAGAACGCCCCTCTCCTGTGACTGACACAGCCGCATAATGCAAAAGAATCGTGCCAAACAAAGCGAAGATGATCCCAACCGTGCAAATGATAATATACTTCCAGGCCGCTTCGAGTGAGCCTTTTTGCTCGTAAAATCCAACCAAAAGGGCAGACGCCAGGGTGGTCCCTTCAATGGCCACCCACATAATACCGAGGTTGCCGGCCATCACGACCGCAAGCATCGTAAACACAAAGATATAAAACCAAAAATAATACCAATGTAAGCGCCTGGGGGCAATTCCCCCCTCCTTGAGTTCACGCCCGGTATAAGAGATCGAGTATAAAGCTGAAGTCAGTCCAACCAGAGCGATAATGCTGATCACAAAGGCGCTTAAGGCATCAATATAAATAAACCCCCCCAGCCAAACTAGCGGGCCTGTGCGAAAAACCGCGGAAGCAAGTGACAGCCCTGCCCCGGCAAGCAAGACCCCTCCCAGCGCATTGATAATGGTGAGGGTTTTTTGGTTTTTAGTTAAAATACTTAAGAGCGCAATCAGCAAAGGTAAGGTTAATAAAACAAGCGGCATTGCATTCATCCCCGTAAATTCCTCAGATTTTCTGTGTCAAGACTGTCAAAGGTGCGATTAATGCGAAAAGCCAGAACCCCCATAATTAAGACCCCGATTAAAATGTCGAGGAAAATTCCCAGTTCCACCACCAAAGGAATGCCATTCGTGGTGCCGAGTCCTGCCAGCGAAATTCCGTTTTCCATCAGGAGAAACCCAGTAATCTGCATAACCGCCAACTTGCGGGTCATGATCACAAACAGTCCCATCAGAATCATGGCCACCGACGCCGGCAGTGCTTCATGCACTAAGCCGGAACCTTTGCCTACAATTTGCCCGGTAGCTAAGTAGGAAACGATCACTAACGCTCCCGCAATCAGAAAAGACATTTTGAGGCTGACGTAAGCGTTTACTTCACGGCTGACCCCCACGCCGCGCACAACCCTGGTAAGAATAAAAGGAATCACCCCCGCTTTGACCGCCAGTGTGAGCAGGGCCGCAATGTACATTTCCCCGATCCCGGTGGCCCACCCCAGCACCGTGCTAAGTCCGGCGAGCAGCAACGCCTGGGCAACGGCCAGCTTAATCACCGTGTTCAGCCGCCGCGAACCCAGCACTGCAAAGCAAGTTCCTAAGATCAAAGTAATTAAAAAATTAACCACACCCAAATAATTGCCCAAAGCCACTTTCCCTTACCTCCTGAGCAGAAAGTTAGTAATCAAACCCAGTAATCCCAGCAAAAAAGCACCTGTCAACAGATCAGGAACCTTAAACAACCTCATCTTGCCTAAGGATGTCTCGATAATCGCCATGATAATGCCCAACACAAATACCTTAAGGATAAAGACCCCGGTCCCCACTGCAATCGAGCCTAAGCCTGAATCTAAAGCGATCCCCCACGGGAAAAAGATGTTGGCCACCAACGCAAAAATAAGGATCTGTTTAAGCGCAGCACCCAAAGTAAGCAGGGCTAACGGCTTGCCCGAGTATTCGAGCAGCATTCCTTCGTGAATCATAGTCAGTTCCAGATGAGTATCAGGATTGTCCACCGGAATGCGCCCGGTTTCCGCAATGGCCACTACGAACAGGGCCCCTAAAGACATCAGATGGGTCGGCGTAAGGACTGCAAAGCCGACCTGAGCCACTCCCGCCACAATCGCCGTAAGGTTCGTAGTCCCGGCAGCGAGCGCCATCGTAAACAAGGGCAGCATCATCGCCGGTTCAGCCACTGAGGAAAGCGCGGCTTCCCGGCTGCTGGCCATCCCTCCGAAAGCGCTCCCCGCGTCCAAACCCGCTAAAGCCAGAAAAAAGCGGGCCAAAGCCAACAGGTAAATAATCAGGATAATATCTCCGGTAAAAGCCCCGCCACCGCCTGTAGAGGCAACCGGCACCAAAGAGGCAATGACCAGCATCGAGCCTAAGTAAATGTAAGGGGTAATGCGAAAGATCCAGGAGGCATGTTCCGAGATCACGGACTCTTTGTTCATTAGCTTCGATAAATCATAATAAGGCTGCCAAATACTCGGACCCTGGCGGTTCTGGAAAAAAGCCTTGGTCTTTTTAATAACGCCCACGAGCAAGGGCGCTGCCGCCACCAGCAATAAGAGCTGGTACACGCTAAGCATTACCTTTAACATCCTGGCACCTCCTATCTGGCGAAAATGAGCAGAACCACTAAAGTGACGAAAATATAACCCACGTACAAATGGATACTCCCAGATTGTAAAAAGCGCATGTTCGCAGAAAACTTAAGAAAGGATCCGGTCAACGGACGGTAGACCCGATCTTCAAACACCGGCTTAATTGCCCCTTTGTAGACAATGCGGCTCGTAAAGTAAGGTTTGAGGAGATATTCTTTTTCAACTTCCCTTGT
>DAHVVW010000239.1 GCA_027357125.1 Clostridiales bacterium | reverse complement strand
AGCAATACTATGAATACCATGCTTATCCCTTCAAAGAAGGACTCACTGTTTTCTTCAGAAACATTACCGACTTAAGGCAACAGCAGCAAGAACTCGCGCACTTAGAAAGGCTTAATCTAATCAGCCAACTGGCTGCCGGAATCAGCCATGAAATAAGAAACCCACTTACGACCGTTAGGGGCTTTTTGCAGTTCCTCGGAACCAAACCGCAATATACACGGGAAAAGGAATATATGGATCTCATGATTTCCGAGATCGACCGTGCCAATCTCATCATCACGGATTTCCTCTCATTATCTAAGGAAAACTTAGATAATATCAAGCCGCGAAACATTAATGAAATAATCAATAAAGTATACCCTTTGCTGCAGGCGGATGCCTATAATAACAATAAACAAGTTTTTTTGAGTTTAGGAATATTGCCGGATATTATGCTTAACGAAAATGAGATCAAGCAGCTTGTCTTAAACTTGGTACGCAACGGTTTAGAAGCCATTCCCGAACACGGAAGCGTCTTCATCAGCACCTATCAAAGAGAAGATAAAATCATGTTGGCCATCAAAGACCAGGGCTCCGGCATACCCTCAGAAATCCAAGGAAAGATTGGCACTCCGTTTTTTACCACCAAAGATACCGGAACAGGTCTTGGCCTGGCAATCTCCATCGGGATCGCGCGCAGGCACAAAGCCGAGTTTGAGTTTGAAACAGGCAGTGAAGGTACAACCTTTTATATTACTTTTCCGGTAATGGCTAACTTGAGTGAGTAGAAGCCCTTTGAATGGCTTTATTGATCGCCTGAGTGATCGGCAAGGGCTTGGCGATTTCCCCCACGCGCTTGCGGGCATCCCGGCGTTCTTCTTTATCGAAAAGCACATGTGTAAGTCCTATGGTATAGACGAGCGCAATCAGCATCATCTGGCGCGGATCAGGCGCTTCCCGACGCAGAATGAGACTGCGGACATTCGAGATAATCGTTTTCTTGGGTCGGTCATCCCGTAATGGATAACGTGTAGTGGGGAAAATCCCGAAGACAAGATGTTCTTCGCTATGGAGGATCCCTTTGTCCACTAGCTCCTCAAGGAGTTCCATTTTCATCGGTTTGATGCGTCGGCCAATCTTTCCGACCCAAACGTCTGCCGGTCTCACTTTTTTGGAGGAATCAATTGATTTTAGGATCTCATCAAGCAGCGGCAGACCCGTAGGTGTCCGGTCAAGCACTTCCAGACGTTTGGGCTCGACCGCCAAACGCTTGCGCAGAATGAGTTCCATCAATAACGACCCCGCCAAAACGTATGGCAGTTTCGAAGAGGCCACCCAGCTAAAGGTGCCTTTCTCTTCATTTAAGGCCAAAAGGAGCAGCTCTTCCGGGAGACTCAGCACCACGATCTATCTCCTCCTTCCTACACTGTTCACAATGTCCTTCTTTATCTTCCCTCTGTTTCCCTGCGCTTTCCGTCAGCCCCTGCCGTCACCGTTTTCAGGTGCCTGGCTCCTCTCCCGTATTGTCGGTAGAGCGAGGCCCCCCCTCATCCCGCAGGCGTCCGGCCCGTCGCGCTGCTTCGCGCAGTAAGAACTCGATATGGGCGTTGACACTGCGAAACTCGTCCGTAGCCCACCGCTCCAAGGCCTGGTAAAGCTTCGGATCGAGGCGCAGGGGAAACTGTTTTTTACTTCCCATTAATTCATCAACACCATTCATATTCCCCGTTCTGAATTCTGACTACTGACTACTGAATTCTGAATTCTGAATTCTGAATTCTGAATACCTAATAGTACCCTTTTAGTAAGATCAGTACAGGCTTCCCGTGTTAATCACAGGCTGGGCCGAGCGATCCGATACAATAGCCACCAGCAGATTATTGATCATGGCCGCTTTGCGCTCCTCATCCAGTTTAACCACATTCCCCTTCTCCAGGCGTTCGATTGCCATTTGCACCATCCCCATCGCCCCATCCACGATTATTTGCCGGGCTGCTAGAATCGCGTTCGCTTGTTGGCGCTGGAGCATGGCCCCGGCAATCTCCGTGGAATAGGCCAGATGGGTGAGCCGGGCCTCAGAAACCTCCACCCCGGCCAGGGCGAGGCGCTGCTGCAATTCCAGAGCCAGTTCCTTGGCGACTTCTTCTGCATTCCCGCGCAGGGAATAGCCATCCTGCTCAAACAGATCATAAGGATACTTGCTGGCTACATGGCGCAGAGCCGTCTCGCTTTGGATTTCCACAAACTGCTCATATTTATCCACATCGAAGATCGCTTTGGCCGTATCCACTACCTTAAACACCACAACCGCCGCAATCTCAATGGGGTTTCCTTCGACATCATTGACTTTCAGGGTTTTGCTGTTGAAGTTGCGCACCCTGAGCGATACTCCCTTGCGCGTGGAAAAAGGCACCGTCAGCCACAGCCCGGGTTCGCGCAGCGTGCCAATATAGCTCCCGAAGAAAACCACCACAAACGCTTTATTAGGCTGCACCACTTTAATTCCAGTAAGCAGGATGAACCCGAGAACAAGGGGAAGTATGCCCCACAGATTGAGTTTGATCAGGAGCATGGTGCCCGAGACAAAAAAGGCAATGACAAGAATCAGAGCAAGAAAACCATTCACAGCCCACGCTTTGTGTTCTTTCATATACGACAAACCTCCCTACTTAAATTTATACAGTTAATGGATGTTCGATACCAATATGATATCACTGTTATAGTGATATGTAAACAGCGCAAATGTGAAGGGTTCCGGAGAGATTACTCCCTCCGGAACCCTTCTAAAATGCTTTAGTTGAATTGCCAGAATCGTTTCCTAATCCCATTAGCCACCAGCGATGGTTACCGTTACCCCGCTTTCAGCCTGAATATTGGCCGGTACGAAAGTATTGGGAATCGTTAGAGACACACCCGAACCGTTGTCCGTGCCAAAAAACACTGGCATAGTCGGATTTATCAGGTTTTGGGACATAGTATACGTCCCCGGACTTAGATAAACAGTCGGTGTGCTCTGTGTCGTCAGTATCGAATCCAGCAGCACGTAGTTCAACTGATCCGGATCCAGCGTATCACTCAGCCAATGAATGCGCGTCTTGTCCCCGTAGGCCAGCCAGGAACCGTTCAGCGTATTGGCCGCGGCAATAGCTGCATAAGCCAGATTACCGGACGCCCGGTCATCCGCCAGGATTCCCTGAACGTTTGTGAAAGTGTTCCCGGTGATCGTCAGTACACTGTCTGTCGTTGTGGAACTTGTTAAGTTCAGGGCATAACCTAGGGGTTCTGCATTCCCGGAAACCATAGCCCCACCGTAGGTCGCATTTGCGATTGTGCTGGCCGCTCCAAAATCCGCAAAGATATTCCCCGTAATGCTTGCTTGCAGTGTATAAAACGTCTTGATACCGTTAAGCGGCGCACCACTTAAACCAGTGAACGTATTATTACTGACGGTGGCCTGGGCCGCTAAGAGAACCAGCGCTGAACCCACTGTGCTCGGGTCATAGGCCAATTGTTTAACCCGGTTGTTGTTAACCGTGACGCTTACCGGTACTGTAGGACTTCCTGCTCCTAGCACATAGATGCCATCCCCTGTTCCGGTCACCAGATTGCCCGTAATCGAGCCGTTGACATCATAGCCAAGCGTGATACCCCGGATAAATCCTGAAACAGTGTCCCCAGAAGCAATTCCCTGGGAACCATCCAGCCAGAGATTTGTCACATTGACAGTCGCGGGATGGCTGCTTCCCTCTGCCTCAGCTTGCAGGACATGGCCATAGCCCAGATTCGGGTCAATGGCTGACAACGTCGGCTGGATATGCACCAGAGGCGTAGTTTGACCAGTCCAGTCCGGCCCCTGCAAGGTGAAAGATTTAATAACGGTCTGACTGGTACTATCCGGGTTAGTGATCGTGTAATAATTCTTCACCATCTCCGGATAGGTGCCGACTGCAACCTCAATAGTTCCGCCATCCGCCACCGCTTGAACCGCGGCATTGATTGTCTTGAAGTGTGTGCTGTCCTCAGTGGCCAGGCTGGCATCCACACTGACAGTAGCCGATGGAGCGCTTGGCGCAAGGGTGTTATTGTTTACCGTGCTC
>DAHVVW010000238.1 GCA_027357125.1 Clostridiales bacterium | reverse complement strand
GACGCAAGCTGCGCGGTCTCGGTCTGATCCGACCGGGCAAAGCCCAACCGCGAGCGTCCTAAAGTCACCTGTTCGGCCCTCGACCGGCTCGCATCCGGCGTCAGGGCCGGTCGGCATGCGTACCGCGGCTTGGCAGCTCGCGCAGAACGGGGTGGAAGTGGATCTGTACGAGATGAGGCCGCGTCAATACACCCCTGCCCACCATACCGGCCTATGTGCTGAACTTGTGTGCAGCAATTCCCTGCGGGCGTCCGGGCTGGAAAATGCGGTCGGGCTCCTTAAAGAAGAGATGCGGCATCTGAACTCGCTTATTATGGCCAGTGCAGACCGTCATGCAGTCCCTGCGGGCGGGGCTTTGGCCGTAGATAGAGAGAAGTTTGCGCAGGGAGTAACAGACAGCTTGATCGGACATCCGCGCGTTCACCTGCACGGTGAAGAGGTTATGACAATACCCAAGCATGGAATTGTTATTGTGGCCAGCGGTCCTTTAACTTCTGACAGCCTGGCTCAGGATATTTTGCGTCTGACAGGAGAGGAGACGCTCTCCTTTTATGATGCAGCTGCTCCGATCGTGACCCTGGAGTCCATAGATTTAACGAAAGCTTTTTGGGCATCGCGCTATGATAAAGGGGAAGCGGACTATCTCAACTGCTCTCTGACTAAAGAAGAATATGAACGCTTTTATCAAGAGCTGATTGAGGCAGAGATGGCAGAAGTGAAAGGTTTTGAGCAGGGGAAGGTGTTTGAGGGCTGTATGCCGGTCGAAGTAATGGCTAAACGCGGACCCGAGACCTTAACGTTCGGGCCGCTCAAGCCAGTAGGGCTAACTGATCCGCATAGCGGCAAGCGCCCGTACGCAGTGGTACAATTGCGCAAAGAAAACATCGAAGGAACACTGTTTAACTTAGTGGGATTTCAGACCCATCTTAAATGGGCGGAACAGCAGCGCGTTTTTCGCCTGATACCGGGCTTGGAGCGGGCTGAATTTGTGCGCTATGGTGTTATGCACCGCAACACTTTCCTGAATGCGCCGAAAGTACTTAATGCAGATTTTAGCGTAAAGAAAAGGCCGAACCTCTTTTTTGCCGGGCAGATTACCGGAGTGGAAGGATATGTCGAGTCCGCGGCCAGTGGTCTAGCAGCCGGGCTTAATGCCTGGTGCCGCCTAAGCGGAAGAGAGACTTTGGTTTTCCCTGCTGAAACAGCCATCGGCGGCTTGGCACGTCATATCGAGGGTTCCCCCAGTCAGGATTTTCAGCCGATGAATATTAATTTTGGCTTGCTGCCGCCGCTGCCGGAGCGGATTCGCAACAAAAAAGAGAAGAACCTAAAAATCTCGCAACGGGCTTTGCAGGCTTTGGCAGACTTCATCGAACAAGAGGAACTGCATCCAGTTAAGTTGGAAGGTTGCACAAGCTAAGCGAATTGGAAGGCTGCACGAGCGTTAAGCGAGCGTAGTCGGCGCAGCGTTAAACGCACCGAAGGTTCACATGCAGTAATACACAGGGGTTCCGGATGCGTTAGCGGAGCCGACTAGCGAGTAGCTCCGGCGCGTGGTGAGTGTGCTTGTGCAACCAACAGCTATGGAGGAGGAGGAAGATGCTTGTCGATCAGGGCTTGAACCTGTTTTTGGGATTCCAGCGTGCGCAAAACCGCTCTGAGCACACAGTCTTGGCTTACCATACTGATTTGTTCCAGTTTTTTAACTTTGCCGCCGCAGAGATAGGGATGGAGTGGGAAAGTCTCACCATCGAAAGCATAGATTTGTTTGTGGTGCGAAGCTATATGGGACTTTTGGCTGAGCACGGACTGGCCCGCAAAAGCGTGGCCCGCAAGCTGGCGGCTTTACGTACTTTCTTTAAGTTCATGTGCCGGGAAGGAGTGATCTCCCAAAACCCGGTTCGGAAAATTGCGAGCCCCAAGCTTGGGCACAGGCTGCCCCAGTTTCTCTACTTGGAGCAAATGGAGACACTTTTACACACTGTCGAGTGCACGACTTTGTTGGGGGCGCGGGACCAGGTTGTGCTGGAACTTCTGTACGGGTCAGGGCTGCGTGTTAGCGAGCTGGTAGGCTTAAATCGCAAGGATATGGATTATGATGTCGGACTTGTGCGGGTATATGGCAAAGGTGGCAAGGAACGAGTGGTGCCACTCACTAAGTACGCGCTCGAAGCAGTGGCTCATTATCTTAAGTTGCGTCAGGACGGGGATAAGGCACTGCTTATTAATTATCAGGGCACACGCCTCTCTGCCCGTTCAGTAAGGAGAATCCTGGATAAACTTGTAGACAAAGCGAGCCTCGATTTGCACGTCCATCCTCACATGCTGAGGCATTCTTTTGCAACCCACTTGCTTGATGGCGGGGCCGACCTACGCAGTGTTCAAGAACTTTTGGGCCACAGCAAGCTTTCCTCGACGCAAATTTATACACATTTAACCAGGGAGAAGTTGAAAGAGGTTCATGCCAATGCCCATCCCCGGGGTAAACGTAAGTTATAGAAATCTTTTTCACGAAAAAATTTTCGAAAAAAAACGTTAATTGCCTACAATTTCGCTTGACTCTGGGACGGATTTTGAGTAAACTGCCGTTGAAAGGAGGATTCACCAATGTTTCACGCTACGACCATTGTTGCAATTAGAAAAGGCGCACAAGTGGCAATGGCCGGAGACGGGCAAGTTACATTCGGTCAGGGGACTGTGATGAAACATAAAGCTCGTAAAGTGCGCCGCCTTTATCATGGCAGGGTTTTGGCAGGGTTTGCAGGGTCTGTGGCGGATGCTTTTACCCTGTTTGAAAAATTTGAAAAGAAGTTGGAAGAATACCACGGCAACCTCTTGCGGGCAGCAGTTGAGCTGACCAAAGATTGGCGGACGGATAAGATGCTGAGGCAGTTAGAAGCTATGCTGCTGGTAGCAGATAAAGATAACCTCCTGCTCTTGTCAGGGTCGGGGGAAGTGATTGAACCGGATGATGGCATCGCTGCCATCGGATCAGGCGGGAATTATGCCTTGGCAGCTGCCCGCGCGTTAGCCAAGCACACTGACATGAATGCCGGGCAATTGGTGCGGGAGGCAATGACTATTGCTTCTGCCATTTGTGTTTATACCAATGACCAGATTGTGGTTGAAGAACTGGATACAACCACAGTTGCAGGGACTTGATCTTAATGGGGTGAAGAAATGGAGCAACTGACTCCGCGTCAAATCGTGCGTGAACTTGACCGCTATATTGTTGGCCAAAACCAAGCGAAGCGGGCGGTTGCCATAGCGCTCCGCAACCGCTACCGGCGTTCCCTTTTGCCTGAAGAATTACGGGAGGACTTCCTTCCTAAAAACATCTTGATGATTGGCCCGACCGGAGTGGGAAAAACTGAGATTGCCCGCCGCCTGGCCAAGCTGGTGCGCGCTCCCTTCATTAAAGTGGAAGCTACGAAATTCACGGAAGTGGGCTATGTGGGCAGGGATGTGGAGTCGATCATTCGCGATCTGGTGGAAATATCTCTGCGCATGGTTAAGGCCGAAAAAGCGGAAAGGGTTGAAGCTGAGGCTGCAGTCAATGCGGAAAAAAGGCTAGTAACTCTCTTGGTTCCGGGCAAAGAACCGGAAAGTTCTCAGGGTAATCCCTTGCAGATGTTGTTCGGGCAAAACCAGCCCAAAGGGGAAGAGAAAGTAACCCCTGAGATTGAGCGGGACAGGGTCTTGGTGTCTGAACGCTTGCGTCGGGGAGAACTTGAAGACAAGGTCATAGAACTGGAAGTGGAAGAGACGTCCTCTCTCAGTGATATGTTCGGGGGCAACGGCCTCGAAATGGGCTTAAACTTGCAGGATATGATGTCAGGCATGCTCCCCAAAAAACGTAAAAGGCGCAAAATGACGGTCAAGGAAGCAAGAAGAATCTTAATCCAGGAAGAAGCGCAGAATTTGATTGATATGGATGAGGCAGTTCAGGAAGCTATCCGGCGCACGGAATACGAAGGGATGGTATTTCTTGATGAGATAGACAAAATCGCGAGCAGGGAAGGAACGGGCGGGGCTGATGTTTCCCGCGGCGGAGTGCAGCGCGATATCCTTCCGATTGTGG
>DAHVVW010000237.1 GCA_027357125.1 Clostridiales bacterium | reverse complement strand
ACTAAAGTCCCGGAGACTGTTCTGTCAGCGTGTGAAGGTAAGCAGATTCAACCCGTTCTTTTAGACTATCAATAAATGAGCAAAAGAGTTACTTAGCCTGGAAACTGGTGCCCTGCGCCTACGGCGGCAAGGCACCGTTTTCACTAACCAATATACTTATTAAGGGGTGCAAAGAATGCCTAATGTAGCAATTGTAGGAGCAACAGGTGCAGTAGGACAAGAGTTCTTAAAGATTTTAGCAGAAAGAAACTTTCCGGTTAATGAACTTCGCTTATTGGCGACAAAGCGCTCAGCCGGTAAGAGTGTGTCCTGGCAAGGCCGGGAGTTGGCGGTTCAGGAAACTACTCATGACAGTTTCAAAGGGATTGACATTGCTCTTTTTGCGGGGGGGTCGACCAGTACTGAGTATGCCCGTTCTGCAGTCGAGAGCGGTGCAATTGTAATTGACAACAGCAGCGCCTTCCGTATGGACCCCGATGTTCCTCTGGTGGTTCCGGAAGTGAACCCTGAGGATGTGAAAAAGCACAAAGGAATCATTGCCAATCCCAACTGTTCAACCATTCAGATGGTCGTTGCTCTTAAACCAATTTTTGAGCTGGCTGGAATTCGGCGGGTAGTTGTTTCCACTTATCAAGCGGTTTCCGGAGCTGGCCGGGAAGGAATGGAGGAGCTAGAAGGACAATTGCGCTCCTGGACCAAAGGTGAAGACCTTGTATCCCAGGCTTTCCCCTACCAGATTGCTTTCAATCTCATTCCGAGAATTGATGTCTTCCAGGAAGGAGACTACACGAAAGAGGAATGGAAGATGGTCAAGGAAACGCAAAAGATATTCCATGTTCCGGACATGGCAATTACCGCAACGACGGTCAGGGTACCTGTGCTGCGCAGTCATTCCGAGTCCATTAACATAGAGACGGAGCGTAAAGTTTCGGTAGAAGAAGTAAGAGAAGCTTTAAGTAAGGCTAAGGGAGTTGTGGTAGTGGATAACCCGGCAGAAGATCGTTATCCGATGCCGTGGTTTAGCGCTGACACGGATGAAGTGTATGTCGGACGAATCCGGGAGGACTTTTCCATCGCTCAAGGATTAAACCTTTGGGTTGTCGGGGATCAGATCCGTAAAGGCGCTGCGACCAACGCTGTGCAAATCGCCGAGCTTCTGTTATAAGGCATGTAAAAGATTTGTAAGTACTCAGGAGTCAGGAGTCAGCACGAGAGAACGGATGACTACTCAGGAGCCGGAAGGAGTCAGGAGAAGAAATCCGTACTGGATTCTGACTACTGAATTCTGATTACTAGCTAGTAAAATAGCTTTATTTAAGAGGAATCCGGGAGGGGTAAGGAGTTTGCGTATTTTAGTACAGAAATTTGGCGGGACTTCGGTGACCACGGCGGAGCGCCGGACTCAAGTTGCAGGCAAAGTTGCGGAAGCTGTTACCGAGGGCTACTCGCCGGTAGTTGTAGTATCGGCCATCGGGCGGACTGGTGATCCCTATGCGACAGATACATTAATAAGCCTTGTCAAAGGGATTTTTCCTGAACTGCCAAAACGGGAACTCGATCTCTTAATGAGCTGTGGTGAATTGATTTCCGGTGTAGTAACTGTGAGCACCCTGCATAGTTTGGGCTTTGACGCTGTGCTTTTGACCGGAGCCCAGGCTGGAATTATAACGAATGGGACTTTTGGAGATGCCAGGATTATCCGGGTCGAGCCGGATAATATCCTGAAACATGTGGAGGACGGTAAAATTGTAGTTGTTACAGGCTTCCAGGGCGTCACGGAAGATGGACAGGTCACAACCTTGGGGCGGGGAGGAAGCGACACTACTGCTGCTGCTTTAGGGGTTGCCCTTGATGCTGAGGCAATTGATATTTATACTGATGTTGACGGAATTATGACCGCAGACCCCCGCATTGTAGAGGATGCGAAAATACTAGATGTTATTACCTATAACGAAATTTGCCAGCTAGCTCATCAGGGGGCCAAAGTAATTCATCCACGGGCTGTGGAAATTGCGATGCAGCGTAATATCCCCTTGCGGATTAAGTCCACTTTTTCTGATGCGCCGGGAACACTCGTGACAAATATGCGGCCGGACATGGGTGTAGGTACAGATATTGTGAGCGACCGTTTGATTGCCGGGATTGCCCATACTCCTAATGTAACGCAAATCCGGGTAACTACGGTTGATGTGCCTGATGTCCGCCAGGCAGATAAGAAAATTTTTAAGGCCATGGCGTTGGCGGATATTAGCGTTGATTTCATCAGTGTGCAACCCGAGGCTGTGTTGTATACCGTGCGCGATGATATCGCAGATAAGGCGATTAAAATCTTACAGAACATGGGCTTCAGCCCGGAGATAGTACGGGGGTGTGCCAAAGTCTCCATCGTGGGAGCAGGGATTGCGGGGGTGCCCGGGGTCATGGCTGATATGGTGGAATCATTGTCCGAAGCCGGAGTAATTATTCTGCAATCGGCGGATTCTCATACCACGATTTGGGTTCTGGTACACAAAGAAGATATGGTGGCGGCAGTGCAGGCGCTGCATAAAAGGTTTAATCTAGGGGTATAGGTGAGGGATGCAAAGTTTCCAAGTGTAACTCGATATCGTTTCGGCAAAGTTAGGATGAGAGAAGGAAGGATGAGTATCATGGGTTTCGGACGGATTTTGACTGCGATGGTTACACCCTTGAACGATAAGTTGGAAGTGGACTTTGAACAGGCCAAACGCCTAGCCCAGTACTTAGTTAAGCACGGTTCAGATGGGATAGTGGTCTGCGGTACGACCGGAGAGTCGCCAACAGTGACTGATGACGAAAAAGTCCAGCTGTTTCGTGTTGTCAAAGAAGCGGTGGGGCCGATGCGCACTGTACTTGCCAATGTCGGGTCTAACTCTACACAAGCAAGTATTGACATGGCGCGGCGGGCAGTCGAGACCAAAGTTGACGGAATAATGGCAGTAGTGCCTTATTATAACAAGCCTTCGCAAGAGGGACTCTATAGGCACTTCAAAGCCATAGCCGAAGCCACACCTTTGCCGCTTCTGCTCTATAATGTTCCTAGCCGGACTTCATGCAATCTCTCGCCTAACACTGTAAAAAGACTGGCGCAGATTTCCAATATTGTGGCACTTAAGGAAGCTGCAGGCTCTTTAGATCAAGTGAGTGAATTAAAAAGGATTTTACCGGAGAATTTTAATGTATACAGTGGGGAAGACTCCCTTACTTTGCCCATGCTGGCCTTGGGGTGCAACGGAGTGGTTAGTGTGGCATCCCATGTCATCGGCGATGAAATGAAGCAGATGCTCGATGCCTGGTTTGCAGGTGATTCTGCTCTCGCTATGAAATGGCACCTTAAGCTCTACCCAATGTTTAAAGGACTGTTCATAACCACCAATCCTGTTCCGGTGAAGGCGATGGTTAACATGATCGGAATCAAAGTTGGCGGAGTGCGCCCGCCTTTAGCAGAAGCGACAGGGGAAGAGCTTAAGTTCCTGGAAGAGCTGCTCTACCAGGTAAAGCCTGAGGAGAAGGCCCTGGCAGCTTTGTCTTCTACGCACGGAAGTGTTTGATCAAACTTTGCATCGCGATAATGTAAAAACTTTATTTTGTAAAACACTATTCTAAAGTGAAATAAGAATTAACGCGGCTAAGGGGTGTCCCTTTGGCCGCGTTTTCATATAACGAATGAGTTGTTCAATTTGAAGTGGTCTTAATTCCCGTTATCAAGTGTAAATTCCCAGCCACAATAAAAGTCCCGTTTTTCAGGGTCGGGCGGACATGCGAGACAGCGTGTTTTAATGCGAGGGTCGATAGTTTGAGCGAAAAGGGAGTATTCCACTTCCCCAACCGGTTTGCACGGGAAGTCTGGCATGTTCTTGCTCCTGCGGGCCGCTTGCACACGGCACTCATTCATACGAAAGATAAGCGTGCACTCATCAGGCCTAATTGTTTGCTGCTGATTAATAAATGCATAGAGACAAAATTCAACATCCTTTCCCTTCCCCCTCTGATCCTTAATTTAACATCTTGAACTGCTTAATGTTGTTAGAGAAAAAATTTTTTCAGTATTTTCTGAGATTCTCTC
>DAHVVW010000236.1 GCA_027357125.1 Clostridiales bacterium | reverse complement strand
TCAGGTCACACGGCCCTTAGCCTTAATGCAAAAAACGGCGAGCAGAATGGCTAAAGGACAGTTCGAACCGATTACCGGGGTTGATAGCCGCGATGAACTGGGCGACCTGGCAGCGGGTCTTAATTCAATGGGGGAAAGTTTGCGTAACCATGTATCCTGGTTGTCAGACGAGCGTAACTTGCTCAAGGGGATCGTTGAAGGAATTAGTGATGCCGTAATCATGCTTGCTCCGGACGGCACGATGCAATATGCCAATGAAGCAGCCAAAATGTTGTGGCAGGAACATGACAATGAAAATTACAATGCGCGTAGGCAGGAAATTCTTTCCATGATGCAAAAGATTATTGTCGATGTGGACCAGGAAGAAAATGGATGTATCCTGACCCTTGGCACGCAAGTGATTCAGGCAGCAGTGGCACAGATGACGCAGGGGGGCGGCCCAGGTGGATATGTTGCGGTTCTGAGGGATGTAACCGCAACGCTTCGGGCAGAGAAGGAACGGCGTGACTTTCTGGCCAGCGTGACGCATGAACTGCGTACACCTTTGCATTTGATTCAGGGATATTTAGAAGCCATTCAGGACGGAGTGGTAAAAAAAGATGACGAGGCCAGCCACATTCAATTGGTTCTGGATGAAGCCAAGCGTCTAGCCCGTTTAGTGCAAGAACTTCAGGATTTGAACCGCCTTGAGCGCACCCAGACTTTAGCACTTGAGACGGTGGCAGTGACGGAATTCTTCCAGGATCTTAACCAGTTGTTTCAGGGGCGGGCTCAAGCGCTTGATATCAGGTTGGAATTTGCGGGCAGGGATGATCTAACGCTTAAAGCAGACCGCGACCGCCTGCGCCAAGTGTTTATTAACCTTTTGGATAATGCGATGCGTCATACTCCAAGCGGGGGAAAGATTCTGGTCAGAGGCGCACTCTTAGAGGACAGGGTACGGTTTACAGTTGAAGACCAAGGGGAAGGAATCCCCACAGAAGCACTCCCCAGCATTTTTGACCGTTTCTATCGTGTGGATAAAGCCCGTTCCCGCAAAGAAGGAGGGATGGGCTTGGGTCTGGCGATTGTGAAACAAATCGTGGAAGCTCATGGGGGGAAGGTGAATGTCCAAAGCGAGATCGGTCGCGGTACTACTTTTGTAATAGAATTGCCTCTAAATCCCAGTGTCTAACGCCCTGTACTGTAGAGCCTCAGCCAAGTGCCCCGGTTCGATGGACTGAACTTCAGCCATGTCGGCGATAGTGCGTGCGACCCGTAAAATGCGGTCATGAGCCCTGGCGCTTAAGTGCCTGCTCTCAAACACCCGCTGCAATAGGTACTCTCCTTCGGTACTCAGAGGGCAGAACATTTTCGTTTCCTGCGCGGTCATTTCGGCATTGGTTCTGGTTTCACCGAGGCGCACCCACTGACGCTCGCGGGCTGTGATGATTCGCTGTCTTATGGTAGACGACTGTTGGCCTTGGGAATTGTGTGTGTGCAGTTCTGAAAACTGAATGCGGGGGACTTCTACCTGCAGATCGAACCGGTCTAAGAGCGGTCCGGAAATGCGGCGGCGATAGTTCTGCACTTGAAGCGGGGTACAGGCACAGACTTTGCCTTTGTCTCCAAGAAAGCCACAGGGGCAGGGATTCATACTGGCGATCACTGAGATACGGGCGGGATATTCCACACTCCCTTTTTGTCGTGTGACTACTAGACGTCGATCTTCTAAAGGTTGGCGCAGAGATTCCAGGATTTCACGCGGAAATTCCGGCAGTTCATCTAAAAATAAGACTCCATGATTAGCCAAGCTTAGTTCTCCCGGGCGCAAGTCGCGCCCACCCCCGATAATTCCGGCAATGGTCGCAGTATGATGCGGATGGCGAAACGGGCGCTCTATAATAAGAGTGCCTTTATTCGTTAGGAGCCCAGCCACACTGTAAAGCTGAGTAACCTCCATACTCTCCGCTTCATTTAAGGGCGGGAGGATTCCCGCAAAAGCACGGACGAGCATGGTTTTGCCTGAGCCCGGGGGTCCGACCATAATCAGATTATGCCCACCGGCGGCGGCAATTTGCAAAGCCCTCTTAGCTTGCATCTGCCCTTGAATATCAGAGAAGTCAATAGCTACCGGTTTTTCTACTGTAGGAGGGGTTAGTATTGGAGAGTAAGCGGAAAAATCTTCATGATGTTCTAACGCGTTAATTACTGTGCCTAAGCTTGGAGCACAATAGCTGATTACTTTTGACACCAGGCGCGCTTCGGCCAGGTTTTCAGGGGGGACCACCAAGCTGTAGCTCTGCCGGTCCTTGGCTAAGGCAGCGGCCATTGTCAGAATTCCCGGCACCGGACGCAAGATTCCTTCCAGGGACAATTCCCCGGCAAATACATAAGCATCAAGGTCAGATGCTCGCAACTGTTCAGTGGCTGCCAAAATCCCGATTGCGATTGGCAGATCAAGCCCTGATCCTTCCTTACGCAAGTCGGCCGGGGCTAGATTTACCGTGACCCGCTGCAGCGGAAAATTAAAACCGGAGTTGCGCAACGCGGACCGCACCCGGTCCCTGGCTTCGCGGACGGCGGTGGCCGGCAGCCCGACAATTTCGAAGCTGGGTAATCCATTGGAAACGTCCACTTCTACCCTAATTAAATGGGCCTGCAGTCCGATAACTGACATTCCGAATACTGATGCAAACATATTAAGCACCCCCAAGGTTTGGAATTCGACCCAAGCCGTGGGGTTTCCTGCTTTTTTAGGGGAAAATTTGGGAAATACAAGAAAATTTTTCGCTGAATCAGAACGGTGCTGATCCGGCGAAAAGACTCGGCCTATTGTTTAAGATGATCGTTAGTTAGCCCCCCGTCCCCGCTGATGAGAATAGACTCTCCCAGAAAAGTTGGGCCTTACATCTTGATCTGGGATGTTGAATGGTTTAATTTTCATCCGTTCATGCACTGATCAGGAAATTTAGTCGGCCTATTCCTCATCCCAAAGCTTAGCAGTTAATGCTGCGAGCAAACCCTTTTCATTACGCGACTTGCGCTTTAGTCCCTCCAGCCCATGGCGCCGGTAATCCAAGAGCCAGTGCTTTACCGTTTTCGGGGATAGCTCTCGAAAACCAAGCCCTGGGATCTGGTAAGGCCTAGCGCAAATACTCTCCAGATAGTCCTTAACCGAACCGGTGATGGTCTGGTTAAGGATTGGCGCAATCAGGGAGAAGCGAAAGAGAGCCAACTCGCTTCTCAATTTGTCATCCATATGGCATCAACTCCTTTGGAAATTTAGGTTAGTCATAACCATAAGTTGGAAAGTGAACTCGTTAAATGCTCTGTGTGACATGGGCAATGAGGAAAATGGACGTTTTGACCGTAAATTTAGGGCACAAATAGCGTGACTGATACTAAAAAACCCCTCCCGGCAAAGGGAGAGGTTCACAATGTCAAGTTATGGGCATACGGGCAGAAAATCTGGACGGTTTTAAGAACTGCGGTTTTGCTTTGCCTTTAGAAAGCTGGGGTATTACTCGCCTTTGAGGACCTTTTTTCTTTTCCTTAGCCATAAAGCTCATGGAGTTTAACTGGAGTTTGACACCCCAAATCCGCAAGTCCCCATAAATAAAGGATTTTAAGACATAAAAATTGTGCGTGCCACTACATTTACCTATTTATGGGAATTACCATACTGACTGAACTCTTTCGGGTACCCGGACCCCAACTGCCTTGAACGCCATAGCCGCAGCGCCATGGATTTCGGTTCGAACCAGATGTTCTAGGCGAAGAGCCAACACTTTTCGTTGGCAATACGCCGGAGTTGAAGTTTCTTTCCAGTCGACCTATGGGCGGGGCTTGGCTCCTTGATGGGCTTTGGAAGCGCATCGGGATTGATAAGTTATTGGAGAAACGCCTCAAGAACCGTGAGTTTAGGACTGAAATGGAACGAGTTATCTTAGCGATGGTCGCTAATCGAGCGTTAGCGCCCTCCAGTAAACTGGGGCTGGAAGAATGGATTTCGAAGAAAGTCATTCTTCCGGGATTGAGCGATCTTGATGTCCAGCACTTCTACCGAGCGATGGATTTCCTTTTAGAATCGGAAGAAGAGATTCAGCACGAG
>DAHVVW010000235.1 GCA_027357125.1 Clostridiales bacterium | reverse complement strand
GCACGGGAGTCTTAAGCCCGAGGAGAACACCGGCCGCACCCGGCTTCACTGATTTGCCCACCTTGCTTGTTTCCGCTGTGTCTTGAGCAGCCACCGCGGCGGCTAAGGAAGAGTCAACTGTGTCCGAAGTCTTTTTCAGGTACAAGGCCTTGTTTTGCACAAAGGCCAGGGCAGTCCTGTCATCAATTTTCATAAATTCTCCCAAAAAGTTATCGCCAGTCAGCAGCGTGACCACATCCACTTCCTTATTCCGGACAGCAAGGTCCCCTGCCAAGCTTAGATATTTCGCCAGTAAATACTCCTCTGTGTTTACTTTTTTAATCTTAAAGACAGGGTGGGGCCAAGCATTCTCCCCTATCATGGCGGCATCCCGCGAGAACTGGGCCGTCTTGCCGACCCAAGTCTGACCCACAGGAGTCAGGGAGTTCTGCCCCGAATTCTGCCCTGAGTTCTGTGCTGAGGTCTGTCCTGTGTTCTGTCCCGAATTCAATTCCTGCTCGATGACCCAGGTTCCGGCTAAGGGACCGTCGCCGCTTTGCGGGGGCACAATCCTGCCTGCCGTCTCCCAAGTGGGACCGGCGCACCCGCTGAGCAGGAACAGCAGAAAAAGCAAGAAAAGGACTCCCAAGGTTTTGCGCGCTTTAGCCACGGAATTCCGCCCCTTTCGGTATCTGAACATATACCTTGGTCCCCTGGTTAAGCTCACTGGTTATCTCCAAACTTCCTCCCATCAGCTCCACGATCTCCTGGCAGATGGAAAGCCCGATTCCGTTCTTTGAGCGCGAACTTTTTCCCTTATAAAATTTGTCCTTGACATGGGGCAGTTCGTCCGCCGGGATGCCGCAGCCGGTATCGGCCACACAGAATTGGAGACCTTCGCTGCCGCTCTGAACGCTGAAGTTCACCTGGCCGCCCGCCGGGGTAAAATTAAAGGCATTGTCCAAAATGTTGATGAAAAGCTGTTTCAGCCGATTCACGTCCGCAGCCAGAGGGGGAAGGTCGTCAGGACAATGCACCCTGAAGGCAATGTTTTCCCGCACAGCCCTGGGTGTGAGCTGTATTTTTATCTCATCCATGAGCAGCGCCAGATTCACTTCTTCCTGCTGCAGAGTTATTTGTCCGGAGATAAATTTGGAGAAATCCAAGAGTTCCTCCACCATGAGCGTGAGTCTTTCACTTTCCTTGGCAATGATCCCTAAGC
Source organism: Clostridiales bacterium (assembly GCA_027357125.1). Classification (GTDB taxonomy): domain Bacteria; phylum Bacillota; class Desulfitobacteriia; order Desulfitobacteriales; family Desulfitobacteriaceae; genus Paradesulfitobacterium. Next base: position 2,894 of record DAHVVW010000235.1, on the reverse strand, counting down.
CGTCGTTTAACATGTCCTTGTTTTGAAACCGGTCATTTTGCAGGGTTATAGCCCAACCCATAATCGAAGTGAGGGGCGTGCGCAGTTCGTGGGAAATCGAGGTAATAAATTCGTTTTTCAGCCGGTCGCGTTGCGTGATTTCCTCAGCCATGTAATTAAGAGTGTCGGACAGTTTGCCGATCTCGTCCTCCCGCTCTTTGCGGCTGCGTACTTTGAAATTGCCTGCCGCCATTTTTTGAGCCGCCGCCGTAACCTCCTGCAAGGGCACAATAATCGTGTTCCCCAAAAAAACGCTAATAAGACCGGCCACAATAATCACTGCTATGCCGATCGCAATAAACACATAGGCCATTTTGTGAACATCTTGGTCAACTTCACGCAACGAGGTGATAAAGCGCAAAGCTCCCACAATTTCATTGTCGGCCTTGAGCGGATGAGCGACAGCCATGACCTTTTCTGAATGAAAGCTGCCGATCCATTTCCCGGTTTTTCCTTTAAGAGCATCCTGAATATCTTCGCTGGGGGTATCTGCCAACGGGATCACACCCAGCGAATCCATGATGACCGCTCCCGATTTATCTACAATTTCCACCTGCGCATTGCTTTGCTTCCAGAAAGCGTCCACATTATTAAGAACATTCTCCTGCAGGGTTGCGTCCGCAAAATATTTAGAATAGAAATCGGCGGAGATCCTGATCTGGTTCGTCAGGCTTCCCTCCAGACTGCCGTAATAATTCTGCTTGACCGTATAGATCAGAAAAGCTTCAAGGATGGTCACCGTAATCACAATGACCAGCATAAAGATAACGATCAACCTCAAGCGTATGCCGCCGACTTTTAGACGATTCAATTTGAAGTCTGATAAAAATACATTTTTCATATTGCTCTCTTTTACTTAACATAATGCCATTTGTAAGTACACAGGAGTCAGAAACGTAAGTCTCCGGTGACAAGAATCTCCGGTGGAGATTCTTGCCGAAGGCGAATCTTCAAAGAAAGCCTGCCGCCTGAGGATGACTTACGCCGTTCGGCCAAACCCAAGAGGAATTCTTCCGACCGAACGGAGCAGAATTCAGAATGTTTTTTAGGGTACAAATCATGGGCTTCAAACCCCGAAAGAAGAGCATGCAAGAAATCCCTACTGATTACTGACTCCTGAATTCTGAATACCCTGATAAGAATTTCTCCGTATTTCAGGATTCCTGCCATCGATAGCCGTAACCCCAGATCGTCTTGATGTATTCGGGTTGTGAAGGAGTATCCTCGATCTTCTCGCGCAGCCGCCGGATATGGACATCTAATGTCTTGGTATCCCCAAAATAGTCCTCACCCCAGACAGAATCCAGGATCTCATCTCGTTTAAGGGCTTTGCCCGGATTTTCCATGAACATTCTCAACATAGCAAACTCTGTCGGCGTAAGCTCGATTTCCCGTTCACCTTTGAATAGCTTATTGGCCGCCAGATTTATGCGCAAATCCCCGGAAGAGAGGATTAGCTTTTTCTCCCTCATGCCCGCGCTGCGGCGCAGGAGCGCTTTAAGGCGGGCAATCAGTTCCAGCGGGTTGAAGGGCTTCACCATATAGTCATCTGCCCCAAGCTCCAGGCCCAGAATTTTGTCCGTATCCTGGGCTCTGGCGGTGAGCATGATCACAAAAGTTCCCGGCATGCTCTCTCGAATCACACGGCAGACTTCCAAGCCGCTGATTCCAGGCAGCATGATGTCCAGCACCACGACCTGGGGGGCAACAGCTTTGAGCAGGGCTATTCCGTCCTCCCCGCTTGCAGCTTCGGCCACGCTAAAGCCCGCCGCGTTTAAGTTTAGTGTGATAAAACGCCGGATAGATTCTTCATCCTCGACAACCAATACTCTGGCCTTGTCTTTGTTCATCAAACCACCCAATCCGTTAATTAATACGCTTGTTCATCAGGACTTCCTGCGATTTTTCTACGCCTTTTACTACGCTTCTTGATTTCTCTTATAATTATATCTTAAACGATCAGAAACCTGTTGGACAGTCCCTAGTTTTGACAGTTTCGAAAGAGCACTTATATACCTTCTTTACTGATTTTACCGTATTTATTTGTTTTACTCATGTCACTGGTTTTGATTGTTTCGCTTCTTTTAGTAGATTTACTTGTTTTACGGATTTTTCTGCCTTTGGTTCCCAAATAGGCCGGCAGAATCTCTATTGCAGCTATTAATGCTAGAACTCCAAAGACCTTACCTACCAACATAATAAATTCCATGACCCGCCTCCAGTTCTCCTTACTTGCTACTACGCTGCGATTAACTTGAAGCCGGTTTTCGATTTTCATATATAAACTGGCTCATTTGCTCTCTAGCGACATCGAGATCAAAGGTCAAATACCATATCCGATCAATCATCTCTCCCTTGCTCTGACCGTCAACAGGAAATCTCAACCACTCGAGACTGTCCAAGCCGGTAGTGACAATATCTCCACTAAGGCGCGCCAACTCCAGTGGGGACAAACTTGTTTCCACAAATGGCAAACACTCGTCCAGCAAAGCCGGATATTTTGCCGGTCCCAGCTCCTTCACCCGGTTGGCCAACGCTTTTAGCACCATACTTTGCCTTTCGACCCGCGTGAAGTCTCCGTTCCCAACGTTCCGAATCCTGGCGTACGTAACCGCCTGCATCCCCGTGAGCTTTTGAATCCCCGCCTTCTTTAAGAATACGGCCGGCTCCTTTCTCATTAAGGCCACCTCTTTTAAGTATTTATTAATTTCCGGGATCTCCCCTGCCTTTACCTCAAGCTCAACCCCGCCCACGGCATCGATAATCCTGGAAAGACCCACGAAATCGACCGTCACGAAATCCCTAATGTCCAAGTCAAAGTTTTGATTGAGGGTCTTAAGCGCAAGCTGCGGCCC
>DAHVVW010000234.1 GCA_027357125.1 Clostridiales bacterium | reverse complement strand
TCTTTGATGTAGGGCTTCCCGCTAGCCGCCGGTCCAACCGATTTCCCCACGAAACCGGACAAAGCGGCGATGGTCAATACATAGGGAATCATTAACACAATGTTTCCAGGGATATGACTATTGGTGGCCTGAATGAGGTAAGATACAGCATTACCGGCACCGAAGAGGAGTGCGGCACCCATGACTCCCACAGGCGAGTATTTGCCGAAAATCACGGCCGCCAAAGCGATAAATCCACGGCCGGCGGTCATATTTTCCGTGAAGAAGTTTAGTTGACTCATGGAAAGATAGGCCCCTCCTACGGCACCAAACATACAACTAACCATGCCGGCCATATAACGGATACGCACGACCTTGATGCCTACCGTATCAGCTGCCCGCGGGTGCTCTCCGACGGCCCTCAGTTTAAGACCGAGGTTGGTTTTATAAACCACAAAAAATACAATGGGGATGAGAATAAACGCGAGGTAAGTAAGACTGGAATGTTGAAAGAAGGCGGTTCCTATATAGGGAATCTTGGACAACACCGGGATATTCAGAGGGAGGAAACTATCAATTTTTGGCGGAGCAGTGTTCATTCCGAAAATCGCCCGGTTAAGCATGGTCGTCATGCCTAAACCCAGCAAGTTAAAAGCCATACCAATAACCACCTGATCGGAACGCGCCGTCTCTACCAAAAACGTAAACAATAAACCCAGTAAACCCCCGACAATAATCACCATCAGTATACCCAGCCAAGCATTGCCGAGAATAAAGGAGGCCGCTACTCCGGTAAAAGCGCCAATTAACATGACGCCCTCGATTCCGATATTCACTAAGCCCGCCCTCTCGCTGAAGATCATGCCGGTGGCGGCCAGCATGATGGGTATAGCAGTCTGAATGTCGGTGTTGAGAAAACTTGCTATCGTACCGGCGAAACTAGATAGACTCACGTTGTTCAGCCCCCTTTGGCAGTTTCGCCCGCCACAGTTTGGCTCCGCTAAAACGGCGGAACAGATATTCAGCAGCAACAAAGATAATCACCAAGGCCTGGATAACATTGATCAGGGCCAGTGGAACTTTCGCCACCATTTGCATCATATCCCCGCCGGACCGTAAAGCGCCAAACAGGATAGCCGCTAACACCGTACCGATAGGCGTATTTAATCCTAACAAAGCCACGGCGATCCCGTCATAACCATAGCCGGGAGAAAACGCTTGGTAAAGGCGGTGCTGAATACCAAGGATTTCGCCGGTGCCGGCCAAACCACTTAGCCCGCCGGCCAGGAACATCACAAAATACGTCAGTTGTTTTCTGTTCATACCGGCATAGGTAGCCGCTTCCGGATTCAGGCCCACTACGCGGGCTTCATAACCTTTGCGGGTGTGCCAAAGAAACAGATATTGGAGCACGGCCATCAGTACGGCTAGAGCAAAACCCAAGTGCAGTTGCGTCCCCTGAATCATGTTTGGAAAAGTGGCCGACGGTGGTAAGGCTTTACTTTGGGGCAGATGCCCATCCATAATAGGCCCGTTCACCATGTAGGCAATAAAGAAGATCGCTGTGTAGTTGAGCATCACGGTCGTAATAATCTCGCTGGAACCGAACCGCACTTTCAGCCACCCGGCCAGCAAACCCCATAAGCCTCCGCCGACAAATCCCGCCAATATTGCGAGAGATATATGGAGAACCATGGGCAATCCAGGAACATAAACGCCCACTAATACGCTGCAAAGACCCCCCATGTAAAGTTGACCCTCAGCGCCAATATTAAGAAGGCCGGCTTTTTTGGCCAGAGCGAAGCTTAAACCCGTAAAGATCAATGGAGTGGCTTTGGCCAAGGTGGTTGTCACACCGTACACACTGCCAAAGGCTCCTTGGAGCAAGCTTTGATAAGCCAGCCCAGGATCTAGTCCCATGGCCGCAATGATCACCGCACCGATGATCAAAGCTATAGCGATCGCAACAACAGGAATCAAAACATTTCTTAACTTCATTACGTTCTCCCCTTTACGATCCCCTTCACCAGGCCGGCTTGATGGAGATGCCGGCACGCCGACGGAGATTTTCCGCCACCTGCCGCGTTGCAGCCACTGTCTCTGTTTCCGAAATCAACGTGGGCTTCCCGCCCTCCAGGACGATCCGACCATCAACGATGACCATCTCCACGTTTTGCGAAGATGAAGCGTAAACAAGCGTTGAAACAGGATCGTGCATTGGTACGGCTTTCAGCGACAACTCCGGGTTAAACACGAATAAATCCGCCTTCTTATCGACTTCCAGGGATCCAATCTTCCGTTCCAGTCCAAGAGCACGGGCACCCTCGATTGTGGCCATTTCCAACACTTGGCCGGCCGTCATAGCCAAAGGATCCAGATGGTGCACCTTATGCAACAGGGCCGTGAACTTCAAGACTTCCACCATGTCCTGCGCATTGTTGCTCGCCGGACCGTCGGTAGCCAATCCCACTGGGATCCCGCACCGCCGGGCTTCCGGGATCGGGGCCACGCCAGAGGAGAGGTACATATTACTGACGGGATTGTGCGAGATGGCCGCCCCGGCCGCAGCCGCCTGCGAGATGTCCTGATCGGTCAGCCAGACGGAGTGTACCATCAGCAATTTGTTATTAAGTAAGCCCAAGTCCTCCAACACCCTAAGCTCATTGTGTCCATGCAAGGTTTCGGTGGCTTGGCGATCAAAGGGCGTTTCCGAGATATGCACAGTCAGCCTGGCTCCATAGCGTCGCTGTAACTCTGCTAGTCCCTTCAGCATAGGCTCCGTATTCGACCACAAAGCAGCTGGAGCCAACCAGATACTGACCCTCTCGTCACGGCCACCGTACTTTTGCAGCAGTCTTTCGGCATCTGCCAACGCGGCATCCCTGTCTTGCAAAATACGGGGGTCTAATCCGAATTGCTGGCCCGTGTCCATCATGCCCCGTCCAAACAAACCGCGCACTCCCGTATCCAAAAAGGCCTTTATAATGGGGTCGCTAAGACCCGGCTTCGGATGTGGATACATGTAATCAAGCACTGTCGTAGTGCCACTGTGGAATCCTTCCAGGCAGGCACATACAGCCGCCCAGTATACCGACTCCTCGTCCAGGTAGGACGCCGCGGGAAAAGTCATGTCCTTAAGCCAGTCAGCCAAGACCCGATCATCACCCAAGCCTTTGGTCAAAGTCTGAAACATGTGGTTATGCGTATTGATCAACCCTGGGAAAATGATCTTACCCCTCATGTCAAGATTAATGGACATACGATCGTTCGGCTGACTGAAACGACTGCTGGGACCTAGGTCAGCAATGTGATCACCACAAATCCGAATAAAGCCATCGTCAATAATCTCTCTCTGTGGATTCATAGTGACTATGGTCGCATGATTCAGAAACAATTCCGCCACAGCTTTTTCCTCCCTCATTGACGCTTAGCGACAACCCGAGATCTTCCATAGACAACGGTAAGGAAAAATTGTACAATAATATTAAGTTTTTACTCTTTACACATTTGAATTAATTCGTAATGTCCAATGGCATTACATGCTATATATTCATTTAATCTCTATTTAATTTCTATTTAATTTTTTAACTTATGCTTAAAATATTCGACCCAACTAAGTTAAATCCTGCTGAGTCTAAAGAAACTTCTAGACTTTTTTATCGATTATTTTCGACAGCATTCAGGGCGTATTTATTCCTCGCGAAGAACCCGTCGTACATCAAAAAAAGAGCAAGTAACCCGGTCCCATCCGGGCTATACTTGCTCTTCTCATTATGTACGCGGATTTATCAATGGTCAGAGCCGAGCAAATCCTTTCTTAAACCTGTACGTTCCACATAATATCGAACATTTCGATTGTTCAGCGATGGCTTGAGCCAACATGTTAGCTCCTGGACATCTTTGAGTTCATCAAGAGCTTGGCCCAAACTGATTATCTGCTTTGCGGCATCATTTCCAACTACTCCCTCTGCCAACTGTCCGAACTTATCTAACAACATGCTTTCCGGATAGGGATTATCGAATCCTCCTTGGGAGGAGCTTACAGCTCGCTCTGCTGTTCGCCCGTCCTTCAAATAGACAGTCACGCGGGCAGGGCGGTTTTGCGGCAACATCGCTGTAAAAGCAGGATTT
>DAHVVW010000233.1 GCA_027357125.1 Clostridiales bacterium | reverse complement strand
GGTATTGCTCAAAGAGAGTTTTCAATAAACACGAACGGAGTGTCAAAGGTTTATGAGTTATTAATTTCTCCACTTACCGACAGCAAGGGCACCTTGATTGGCAGGCTTATTGTTATCTATGATATAACTGAAAAAAAGCAGGCGCAGCAGGAGTATTTGAAACAGCAGTGGAAACTTGCAGTCACAGAGGAGAGGGAACGGCAGGCCCGGGATATGCACGATAACCTGGGGCAGGTTCTGGGCTTTATCAACCTTCAGGCGCAGGGCATCAGGCAGGAGCTCATGAACGCGGGTGTTGAAATTGCATCACCCAAACTTGACAAACTGGTGGAAGCGACTCAATCCGCTCATAAAGAGATAAGGGAATATATCCGTAATGCCAGGAGCGCAGCATCTATGGAAATGGATTTTATGACGGCATTGACCAAGGATATTTTGAGCTTTGAGGAACAGACCGGATTGAAGGTAAGACTGGATATTCCTTTTGGATTTGCCGGGGGAGAATTAAAACCGAATATACGCTTTAATATACTGAACATTCTCAAAGAAGCCTTGAACAATATCAGGATGTGGTGATGCACGGCAGTTGGCGGTCAACCAAATGGTGCAATTGGGCGGGACCCTTAAAAAGGTGGAAGGGGATATGAATAAACTTGACGATGTTATTAAGTATCCCCTGGCCCGGCATATTCTGCAACCGGAATTCCCTGATGAAGCAGCGGCAACAGCAGAGTCAGCGGAAATGATTGATGTTCAAGTTAAGCTCAGTGGTCGGATCGAATTGCGTAATCTAACCTTTGGCTATAGTCGACTGGAGCCGCCTCTCATTGAGAATTTCAATGTAAGTATAGATCCGGGTTCCCGGGTAGCGATAGTGGGAGCATCAGGCAGCGGTAAATCAACGGTGACCAAGGTTTTGTACGGACTCTATGAACCTTGGTCGGGTGAAATTTTATTGGACGGACGGGCGAGGGCGCAAATTCCGCGTTCAGTTCTAACCAATTCATTCGCCGTTGTCGATCAGGATATCCAAATGTTTGAGGGCAGCATCAAGGACAACCTGACACTTTGGGATAGCACCATTTTGGAAAGCGATCTAATTCATGCAGCCAAGGATAGCTGCATTCACGAAATCATTGCCGCCCGCCCAGGGGGCTATGACGCGCCAATGGTTGAAGGGGGGCGCAATTATAGCGGCGGTCAGTTACAAAGAATGGAGATCGCTCGTGCCTTAATCAATAATCCAACCATCTTAATTCTTGACGAAGCGACCAGTGCCCTTGATCCCAAAACCGAACAGCAGGTTGATGCCAGTTTCAGGAGGCGTGGCTGTACCTGTGTGATTGTAGCTCATCGCTTGAGTACGATCCGGGATTGTGATGAGATTATAGTTTTGGACCGGGGGAAAGTGGTGCAACGGGGTACTCATGACCAGTTAATAGAACAGTCTGGTCATTACCAGAATTTGATTCAAGCGCAATAGCCCGCTCGAGGACTTCAATGAAGTGGGGGAAGACAGGTGCCGGAAGAGATTCTTGATTTATTTCAGCTGAACGGGGATCCCATTTCGGTGGGGGGAAACAACACTTTTTGGCTGGATGACCCAGAGGTAGTTTGGGTAGTGGAGGCTGGTCAAGCTGAATTATTTGCCGTACCTGGTAACGAGCGCACAAGGACGGGGCGGCGTTTTCACCTGCTCTCTGTTCTGCCGGGGCAGGCTCTGTTCGGCCTGGATCAGGAGGATTTGCCGGCTGGATTACAATTGCTCGTAAACGGCACCCCAGGAACGCAAGTGCGCAAAACCACCTGGGGGGATTTTCTGGCCTTAGCCCTAAACAAGGCAACCGATCAGATATCTGGAGCAGTTCCCCATGCCGCTAAGGTGGTACCAGCAGAGAATGATTACGACCTACGAAGCCCTTCAAAACCCAAGAGAGATACATCCACTCGCACCTCGCACCTCGAGCCTCGAACCTCGATTTTGATCGGTCTCCTGGAAAATTGGCTGCTCCAATTAACAGCAGCGGTGGTGCGTAAACCTGTACCTAAGAGTTTTGTAAGGTTAGAGCCGACAGCGGAATATCAGGTGGACGGAGCCCGAATCTTAAGTGTCAGCCAAGGGCTCTTATGGGTAAGACTGCGCCAAGGCAGCCTAACTTGGTTGGATGATCCGGCAAACGCTATCTTGGACGGCAGCTTTTTGCCCGTGACCCCGGGAACATGGCTGGAGGCGGCGGATGCTAGCCAGTTGGACATAATGACCAGCCAGGATTTTCTGGTCAGGAATGAGCAGTTGAACTTCAGAAATTACTACCTACTCCTTTTTAAGTATTGGTTTGCTCTGTACGCCGAGGCACAAAAAGATGAGCAGGCGCGCCGAATCAAGAAGTTGGCCGATCAACAGGGAGTGATGGAGGAATCTCTGCTTAATTTGGCAGCCGTCTCAGATAGGTCAAGGTCAGCCAGCAAAGGGCTTGGCCGGGAAACGGTGGACGATCCCCTGTGGGCAGCATGTCGGCTTGTGGGCGAGGCGGCCAAAATTGATATCAGGCCACTGCCGCCGGCTCTCAGAAAAAATCCTGCGCGTAACCCTTTGGATGATATCGTCAAGGTATCACGGATCCGCACACGACAAGTCGTGCTTAAGGGTGAGTGGTGGCGTGCTGACAACGGACCCCTTTTAGCATATTTGGCCGAGGATGAATGTCCGGTCGCGTTGTTGCCGGTTCGGCCCGGAGCCTATAAACTTTATAATCCGGTGCAACAAACCACAATCTTCGTGGATAGCACTGTAGTTTCCCAGATCAAGCCGTTTGCTTATGCCTTTTACCGTACTTTCCCAGCGCATGCCCTGCAGGTAAAGGATTTGCTTCAGTTTGCCGGTAAAAGCAAAGTGCGGCGGGATTTACTTATGATCTTACTGATGGGAATTGTAGGAGGGCTGTTAAACTTAGCCACCCCGATTGCCACCGGAAAACTAATTGACAGTATCATCCCGCAGGCAGAGCGCGGTCAATTGGTACAGCTGACCTTTATTCTTATTGTCAGCATATTGGCAGTAGCCATGTTTGAACTGACCCGTTCCGTCGCTCTTTTACGCATGCAAGGACGTCTCAATGCCGATTTGCAGGGAGCGGTTTGGGACCGTGTCATAAACTTGCCGGCTCCCTTTTTCCGTCAATATAGCGTGGGAGATTTAGCGGACAGGGCCAACAGCATCAATACCATCCGTAAGATTCTCTCGGGTTTAACCATTACAGCTATCATTGCCGGGGTGTTTTCTTCGTTTAACTTCTTTTTGCTTTTCGCATATGATCTTAAACTGGCGCTTACGGCTTTAGTGCTCGTGCTCGTGATGATTGCCTTTACGGTTGCATTCGGACTGCTGCAAATGCGCAAACAGCGCGAATTAGCTGAGCGGGGGGGCAAAATCCAAGGCCTGATTCTGCAATTGATCCGAGGTATTGCTAAATTTGGGGTAGCGGGTGCCGAAAAGCAGGCTTTTGCGCTGTGGGCCCGTGCTTTTGGGGATATGAGGAAGGTAACTTGGGAAACTACGCGCATTACCAACTATTTAACGACTTTTAATAGTGCCTTCCCGGTGCTGGCTTCCCTTGTTCTGTATGCCGGGGTTGGCACAGCGGTTGCCGGCGGGCTTTCCACCGGCAGCTTTCTAGCCTTTTATAGTGCCTTTACCTCGTTTATCGCTGCCACGACAGCTACCACGGCTGCGTTGATTGCCAGCAGCAATGTGCTGCCTCTTTACCAACGGGCTAGGCCGATTCTGGAAACATTGCCCGAAATTGATGAAGCCAAAGCTATGCCTGGAGAACTAAGCGGGGACATCGAGATCAACCACGTCTATTTCCGCTACGCCGAGGACGGACCCAACATTCTGAACAATGTTTCTCTTAACATCAAACCCGGCGAATTTGTGGCAGTGGTCGGATCATCCGGCAGTGGCAAGTCTACCCTTCTCCGCCTTTTACTAGGTTTCGAGCAAGCGCAGTCCGGCACCGTTTATTACGATGGTCAGGATTTAAGCCAACTGGATTTGCAGGGAGTGCGCCAACAGCTGGGGGTGGTGCTGCAGAATAGCCAGCTAATGGTTGGCGA
>DAHVVW010000232.1 GCA_027357125.1 Clostridiales bacterium | reverse complement strand
GACGAAATCCTTCCGGAACTGTCCTATTACGAGGTCAGCAAAATTAGTGAGGAACTGGAAGAAGCTCATCACCGCATCAAGGATCAAAACAAAGTCCTGGAACGAGCTGTGACCATTCATGAACAGTTGACCCAATGTATTTTGAATGGCCAAGGCATCGATGATATTACATCCAGCTTGGCAAAATTAATGAAATGTACCGTAGTGTTAGAAAACCGTCACCTGGAACCCTTATCCATTGGCATTCCAGACCGACTGTCGGCGAAAAATCATCTGGTTCCTTATCTGCCCATTTCGGACAGCCCTTCTTTTCAAAACAACGCTGCCTTTTACATGCAACAGACCCGCTCATTTGAAATAACTGATCATTATCCGGACATTCTGATCAATCGTTTGGTGGATCCGATCATCGTCGGACAGCAACTGCTCGGTTTTGTGTCCTTCCTACGTTCAGGCCTGCCCTTTACAGAACTGGAACATATTGCGGTCGAACATTCCGCCAGTGTGTTTGCTCTTGAAATGTTAAAACAGAAAGAAATTGCCGCAGTGGAGAACCGCCTCAAAGGTGACTTTATCGATGATTTATTATCCGAAAACTTTTCCGACCCCAATTCGATTATCAACCGGGCACGCGGGCTGGACTATGATATCACACAGCCCCACAGGGTACTTGTATTCGATATTTGCAACTTCACCCAGGTGGTCCAGTCGTTAAAGCAAGATGAAAAGAAGATCTTTCAATTTAAAAACGATCTGGTTAATATTGTAAAGTCATGTTTGAAGCATCCGTCCAAGGGCATGGTTGTTACCAAAAGCGACCATTTAATTATGCTGATTCAGACAAATCATCTGGATAGCCATAAAAAGGGGATTAAAGAACTTGCAGAACAAATTATCGAACAAGTTGCAAACCGGTTCCCTAAGGTGACTTTAACTGTAGGAATTGGATCCAACTGTATTCAGTTGGCTGATTTTTTTAGGTCTTATCAATCGGCCCAAAAGGCTATCGAGATAGGAAAAGCTCTAAATAAGCAGGGCCAAGTCGTCTCGTTTGAGCAATTCGCCGCTCACACCCTGCTTTTTAGCGCTTTTAACCCATCAGATTTAAGCCGGTTTGCTACCACTCAAATTGGCTCTCTGTTGACCTACGATGCCTCTTATCAATCTCAATTGGTCCCCACCCTGCTAGAATTTCTCAACAACCGCAGTAATGTAGAGAGAACTGCTCGCAGTATGAATTTGTCGGTAAGCGGTTTGAAATACCGGCTGCAGCGGATTGAAGAGATAACCGGGCAGGACCCAAAGGATCCCCAAGCGAGTTTTAATTTGCAATTGGCCCTCAACATCCTTCAATTAATGGGAAAAGATGAAATTACGGGATATTCCTAAGATACTTCTCCCTTGCGCCGCTCCTCATCACGTAATTCCCGCCTTAAAATCTTGCCCACTTTCGATTTCGGCAGCATGTCCCGGAATTCAATATACGTTGGCACTTCATAGGACGCAAGGCGTTCCTTGCACCAATGAGTCAGTTCATAGGCGCTTACTCCCTTAATATCCTTCTTTAATACCACAAATGATTTAATTCGTTCACCAACTGCCGGATCAGGTATACCGACCGTGGATGCAGCAACGACTGCCGGATGTTCCTGAAGAACAGAGTCTACTTTAGAGGCCGCTACCCGGTAACCTTTATGTTTAATCACATCGACTGAACGATCCATGAAGAACATCCAGCCATTGTCATCGATGCGTACAATATCACCCGTGACATACCAGAGCTGACCATCCAGTTCAACGAAGTGCGCGGCGGTTTCTTCTGGCTTGTTCCAATATCCACGCACCATATGTTGAGATGAAACCAGCAGTTCCCCGGGTCCGCCGGGGGCAGCTTCTTCCAGAGAATCTGGATTGACTAGCTTAACCTGCTGAAAAGAGACGATCTTACCCGCCGTACCCACAGGGACTTGGGCATCCGGTCTCGTCAAGGCAACTCCGCCACAGGTTTCTGTAGCCCCATATCCCTGATACAAAGGAATACCAAAACGCTTAAGCCAGCGATTGGCAATTTCTTGAGGTAAGACATCCCCTCCACAGAAGAGATACTTAAGGCTGGATAAATCATATTGATCAAGACGATCATGCTCTAACATCATGCGATACATGGTAGGCGTACCGAGAAAGGTCTTAACTTTGTAGCGTTTAATATGATCAAATACAGCATCAAGGCTCATTTTAGGGAGCAAGACCAACGTTTCTCCGGAAAAAAGGGCGCCAAAACCAACCACTTGCCCCAGTATATGATTGAGAGGAGCACCCTGCAGAACGACATCTTCACCTACCGGGATCAAACTGGTACTGGTATCACGCTGCTCGCCGGAACTTTCCAACAACAAGGCGTTAGAAAGAGGCACTCCTTTAGGATAGCCGGTGGTACCACCAGTATAGAGCATCTCGGCGATTTCCTCACCGGTCAAAGATAATTCAGGTACAGAAGTATTAGCGGTCAACAAGCTGCGGAATGTCAAGATATTGGGCCGTTGGGTATCATATTTGCCGGTGGGGATCCGGTCCAGCAGTCTGCCAACAGCCTTTTTCCAAGCCGGCAGAAGGTCCGCCAAGGATGTCACAATAATCCGCTGAAGGCCTGTGTCCGCGGCAATCTTATCCACATAGCCAAAATTGGTATCCATGCAGAATATCGTTTGAGCACCACTGTCATTGACAATATAGAGAAGATCTTTGGGTCCGTAAAAATGCGTCACCGGAATGGCAACAGCCCCTAAGCGCTGGATAGCCAGCCATGCAACAATCCACTGCGGGCAGTGGGGGGCATAAATAATAATGCGATCCCCAGGTCTTACGCCATGATGATATAAGGAACCGGCTACGCGGTTAATCATTTCATTTAACCGGGCATAAGAATATTTTTCACCCAGAAAGATGAGGGCAGTATGAGTAGGCCGTTGCATGGCGCTCTGGCGAAAGGCTTGATCGATGTAAACAGGCTTTGCTTGCACTCTGTGTCACTCCTCTTTCTTAAGTGCCAAAATAGGCAGATTTAACTTCCGGATTTTCCATCAGTTCCAGGCTCGTCCCTGTCATGATTAAGGTGCCATTCTCAATGATATAGGCCCGGTCGACCACAGGCATGATGGGACGGGCATACTGCTCAGACATGAGAATCGTTACACCGTGCTCACGGATCCGCACAGCAGCCCGCACGACTTCTTGCTGCATATGGGGACTAAGACCCAGTAAAGGTTCATCCAGCAAGAGCAGTTTGGGTTTAGCGATGAGGGCCATACCAATCGCCACCATTTCTTTCTCGCCACCGCTAAGCATACCGGCTTTTCTTTTTTTCAAGCGGGTGAGGGGCGGGAAGATGTCGTAAACTAAGCGCATCCCTTCTTCTACTTCCCGTTCTTTACGCAGGTATCCTCCAAGCTTGAGGTTTTCCTCGACGGTATTGTCTCGAAACACAGGATGTCTTTCACGGCACAAAATGATACCTCTCTCAACACGCTGGCGTGGTTTCATGGTCGTGATGTTTTCTCCTTGAAACTTCATGTCGCCGGTGATCGTGATCCTAGTTCCGCCTCTCCGTTGTTCTCTGGTTTTCAAATGATGTGTCAAGCCGGCAATCGTGTTGAGGATTGTTGTTTTACCGGCGCTATTAGAACCAAACACACCGACAATTTCACCTTGTTTGATTTCAAGACTCATGTCATTGACAGCTAAAGCATTTTCGTAAAATACCATTAAATTGTTAACCTCAAGCACTTTCGACCACCTCGCTTCCCAGGTAGGCCTTCATAACTTCCTCTTGTTTCATAACATCGCTGGGTTTGCCTTCAGCAATTTTTTGCCCGAAGTTGAGCACGATCACTTTATCGATAATTCTAAACAACTCGGTGAGACGATGCTCTACCATGACCAGAGTACATCCATCCTCCATGATCTTTTCTAAAAGAGGAATGACGCTGGCGATTTCCGACATACTCATGCCGGAGAATAATTCATCCAAAATCAGCATTTCCGGTTCAAGGGACAAACAGCGGGCTAACTCCAGGCGCTTTAAATAGCCATGGGGCAGCGCTCCGGCGTCTTTATATGGAA
>DAHVVW010000231.1 GCA_027357125.1 Clostridiales bacterium | reverse complement strand
TCGTCAACTTCCTCGACACACCGGAAAAGAACACAATCGTGTTTGTTCCATAGAAATAAAAACCCTTCCTAAACGCTATAATCACCGTTCGAGAAGGGTCACTTTTTTATTCAGAATCCACAAATATTTAACTACATTAAAGTTGTTTCTTCTTAATTAAGTGTTCCCACTGTCAAGTAGGTTTTTCAACCATTTCTTTATTCAGGAAATTGGCGAAGGAATCTATTTTATGAGCATAAAAGAAAAACGACCACTTTCGTGGTCAATTGGGGTGAACAGCGGGTATCATTTTGGTAGCCAGTAAGTTGAACGAAATTCATCCAGATACTAAATCCACCAACACACAATTCAAGCCGCCGGGTGCCTAATACTATTTTGCAATAGAACTTATCTTAATAATAAGCCGCGCATTGAGGTAGTTACTAATTATGCGATTGGACAATTAAGGCTTTTTATGATGCTAAAAAACACCTGCCAAATGCAGATGCTCTTTAATAAAAGTCGTTTATTCTTTTTATTATTTTATAAAGCGAGCAGGTCTCCAATTAGGTCAGGTGTTCTTTAAATCAGACCGAAACAGATTAAAACTACTTAACAGCTACAAGCCCATAGAAAACATCAGCGATCCCTAACTCCATGCTTACTTCAAACCCTGAAGATTTAAGAAACTCCATAGCTTCTTGTTTATCAATCCTATGGTCGATTGGCGGCCCCATTTCTGTTTGCTTCTTCTCCCAGTCAATTACCGCAAGTCGACCCGAAGGTTTAAGTATCCGATTTGCTTCCTTCAGGAACCTTTCCTTGTTTATTATTTCATGCAATACAGTGACTATTAACACAAAGCTCACAGACTCATCCTGGAGCTTTAAATCATATTCTTCAGTCTCAATTACAACAATATTTGAAATGCCAACAATCTCTGCCCTTCTTTCAACCTCAGTCAGCATTTCCTTTGATGTATCCAGTGCATAGACTTTATTTCTTGAAGAAACTATCTCCGCTGCTGGAACTGAGAAATAGCCGATACCACAGCCTACATCGGCTACGATATCCTCTGACAACAGCCCTAGTTTCTCAAGTGTAGGTTTAGGCGGAATAACCTTCCTTCGCCAATCATTATCGAGTTTGTTTTTATGCGCAGGATTAAACTTATGCATCATTGATATCCTCCATTTTTGAAAGAATCATACCATATTTTTTCTGCCTAAGAAACATATAGCCACAAACACCCACCCAGTATTATTTAAAATGCAATAACCGCTGCCGGGTGCCTGGGATGCTTTATTGAGCGTCAGAACCGACACCAGAGCGTTGAAATACGTTCTGGCATGTGATGTTTATTAATAATTGTTTGTAATAAATCTATCTTTACAGGTCGGGCACTACACCTATACTTTTGCTCTGATACCCCTTGCTATTTGCTGCTATCTATAAGCTCAATCAGGATTCTTTCAACTTTCTCAGCAAATTCTCGCAACTCCGGTTTTTGGAACATTTGGAGCAAAGCCGTCGGACGCAAGGTATTAATTATAGTTTTGCCCCCTTCGGTATAAACGCTCATCCGGCATGGCATCATGAGGCTAACTAGGCCTTCTTGTTGAAGAGCCTTATGAGCGAATTCTGCATTACAAACCTCAATGATTTTTAGAGGTTCCCTCACAAATCCTTTTTCCGCCAAAGTCGCCTGAGTATCGTGAGTATAGAGTACACGGAAACCGTGGGCAGGAGTCTGGGCTTGTACAGCTTCAACCGCTTCATCAAAAGATTTGCCAGTAGTCACTTGGTAAACAAAGTCATTCATCGTTATACCTCTTCCTTTCCTGGATGCACAAATAGTTGCTTGCTATCTGCACCGAACATAGACCTCGCTCGTTAATAAGCCGTATGTCTCTTGTTAGTGCAAAAACCGAGTTCTTGTCTAATGTTATAACGAAGTGCCAGGGAAACATTGGAGAAAAGAGGAGTCTTTCAAGCCCGGAGGACTGCCTCTCTTTTACCCCTCCTATCTCTGAAGATTCTGCTTTCGACGCTCGTATTCTTCCGAGTCAATCTCACCATGGGCATAGCGTTCACGCAAAATATCCAGCGACGCATCATTATGTACGAATGAGCCGGATGAAACTCGGGGACCTAAGCGGCGGAAAAAATAGACTCCAATTAAAATCAACGCAATCCAAAAGATAAGCTGAATTGCCATACCGATTAACCCCGTCCACCAATATCCATTGTTCAGCCCATATCCTGCATTGTAACCAGGGCCGTAGCCCCACCAACCCATCATTAAGCCTACCCCCTTACGAATTTACTGCAATACTCGACTTTAATTTAGCCAACTCAGCTTCAACCACAGAATCGAGACTGATACCCCTGAGTTTGCGATCAACATCATCTTTGCTATCAGCAAACGTTTCCGTAATCAAGCCTTGCTCGATTAATTCGTCAATGGCCAGTACCCGTGCCCGTGTCTCCTGAATACGAGACTCAGCCCGTCTCACAGTTTGCCCAATATTTTCGGATTCCAACCCTAGAGAAGTTACCATTTCTTTAACCTTCAGTTGTGCCTGTGAAGCGGCATAAACCGCTTTCAATTCTTCTTTCTTGCTCCGGAAGCTTTGAATCTTCAAGCGAAGTTCCTCGTGGCTGTTGGTTATAGCCTGGAGTTGTACATCCATAGCCGAAATTTGGGAATCCAACTCTTCTACCCGTTGTACAGCCTCGACTTTCCTTAACAGAGCTTCCTTTGCCAGGTCTTCCTGACTCAGTTCCAAGGCTTTATTGGCCTGTTCGGCGTACTTGCTGATGACTTCCGAGAGGGCATTGCGTTGCAGTTCCAGCCTTTTTTTCGCCGTAGCAAATTCCATGGCGTTACGGGCCAGGGACTGTAATCCCTCTTCCATTTTGACCATGCTGTAATCCAACATTTCTTTTGGATTCTCCAACACTTCAAGGCTTTTTTCCATTTTCGCCCCAAAAATGTTCCTGAGCCGCACCAAGACTCCCACTGTCGTTTCCTCCTTTCATGTTCAACCAACAACCATAATTACCTTAGCAGTTCCTGTCTCCGCTGATGAAATTCCGCTTCGTCAATCTCGCCCAGTGCATAACGTTCGCGTAAAATATCCACCGCACTGCGGCGATCATTGAAGGACATTGAAACTGGGGAATCAAAAACACGGAATGGGTAAATTATCAGAACGATTAATAGAATCCCAAAAACAAACATCATAAAAGACTCCTCCTCTTAATCGTCATTAGTTGTTTCCAACCATTTTCCCACACCTTTACTGTACTTCTACAGTGTGAACAACCAATGAAAAAATTGTGAATTTCTCTTGTGAACTCAAACGGCTTCTTTTAACCATTGTAAAGCAAGGTCTATTTCTTCTTTTGTGGTATACCTACCTAAACTGAAACGAATCGTCCCCTTGCCAATGTGTTCATCCACTTTCATCGCTTTTAACACCGGCGATAGTTCGACTGAAAGGGATGAAGTCACTTGACGTACACAACTCTTTCGAGAGAATACGCTAATTCCTTTTACCTAGCGGAACTTCCGTTGAAATCCGCAAGCACTTGTACCGCGTCGCCATTACCGATGTGGGGAAGCGAATAGGTTCTGACCCGCGTTGCATTGAGTATAGCTAGGAGAGCAACACCCACATCGGCAAAAACAGCTTCCCACATATTGGCGACACCAAACGCTCCCAACACTATGAAGCCAAGTTTAATTACAAGAGCAAAGCCGATATTTTGCCAAATAATCTTTTTAGTGAAACGAGCAATGCTTATGGCACCTAGCAACTTTTCCGGTTGATCTTCCATCAACACAACGTCTGCCGCTTCAATTGCGGCATCTGACCCTAAACCGCCCATCGCCACTCCGATATCCGCCTGGGTCAACACCGGGGCATCGTTAATGCCATCGCCAACAAAGGCAACCTTTCCTTTACCCACTCCTCTGGATTCCGCTATTAACTTTTCCATCCATGAAACTTTGTCTTCTGGCAATAAGTCCGCGTGGTACTCCGTAACGCCCAATTCCTCCGAAACCGTTTTAGCCACGGATTGATGGTCTCCGGTCAGCATGACTGTTTTTATACCCGCCTTGTTAAGAGCCTGGACTGTCTCATGGGCACCGGC
>DAHVVW010000230.1 GCA_027357125.1 Clostridiales bacterium | reverse complement strand
TTTCCGTGATAAAATAAAGACAAATGAGATTGCGCGTATGTTTTGGAGACCGCTGTGCATAATAAGGGGGAAAATGCTTTTTTGGCTAAGTTCGAGGAGGATTCACGTGAAAGTAACTTTTCCCCATATGGGCGATCTTTGGATTATTATTAAAACTCTCTTTGAAACGCTGGACGTTGAAGTTGTAGTACCGCCGCCAAACAGTAAAAAGACTCTGAATCTCGGCACTAAGCTGGCTCCGGAGTCTGCCTGCCTGCCCTTAAAGCTTAATATCGGCAATTTTATCGAGGCTAAGGAAACTGGCGCAGACACCATTGTTATGACCGGGGGGATAGGACCCTGCCGCTTCGGGCTCTACGGCGAATTAGAGCGGGAAATTCTTAAAGAGGCGGGGTATGACTTTGATGCGGTAATTTTAGAACCGCCGGACGGAAGTATTCCCGGCTTGCTCAAGCGCATTAGATACTTAGTGGGGGACGAACATTCCTGGGTTCGAATCTTGGGAGCAATCCGTTTTGCGTACACCAAGAGTGTGACCATGGACAGAATCGAAGATATCATTCATGGTGCCAGACCCCGGCTGGGCGTGGAGGCAGAGGTTCTTTACCGCAGTGCTAAAGATAAACTGGTGCAGGCCACAAGCTATGCTGGCCTGGAGCAAGTTGTGCGCGGCCTGAGGACAGAAGTGAAGGGGCGGCAGTTGGCCCGTATAGAACAACAATCAGGGCTAGAAGTGGGGGAACCGCTTAAGGTCGGAATTGTGGGAGAAATATACACGATTCTCGATCCTTATTCCTCGGTCGATGTCGAGGAACAGTTAGGGCAGCTTGGAGCGCATGTGGACCGCAGTATATATTTATCAGCCTGGGTTGCAAAACATGTTTTTCTCGGGGTTACCAATGGCTATAAATCACTTAAACCTTATCACAAGTTAGCTAAGCCTTACCTTAACCATTTCGTAGGCGGACATGGACAGGAAACGGTAGGGGCTGTGGTAAAATATGCCCGCTCAGGCTTTGATGGAATTATTCATTTATTCCCGCTTACCTGCATGCCGGAAATAGTGGCAAGCAGCATCCTGCCCAGAGTTCAGCAGGACTACAAGATCCCGGTTATGACACTGATCGTTGACGAGCATACCGGCCACGCCGGGGTCCAAACCCGCTTAGAGGCTTTTGTCGATCTCTTGGAGCGTTCGCGCCACCAACGAAGCATACTCTCGGACGGAGAGCGTGACACCAGTATGGCCGCACGTTAAGGGCAATTGTAACAGGATAGGGGAAATATGGAAGACAACTTTGAGCTTAAGGTAATTATTGTGGAAGGTAAAACAGATAAAGAACGGCTACTCGAAATTCTGGATGAACCTGTAGACATAATTTGCACTTACGGGACGCTTGGGTATGAAGAACTTGAGCTACTCTTAGCAGAACTGCAGGACAGGGAAGTATATGTACTGACTGATGCTGATGACGCGGGCAACAAAATGCGCAAGCTTATAAACCGGGAATTCCCACATGTGAGGCATCTCTACACCCGCAAAATGTACCGGGAAGTGGCAACCTCCCCCAAAGAGTATTTGGCTGAGATGCTGGAAAAAGCGAATTTCCTTGTCAAGGAAGTACAGCCGGAGTAAAATCGAGGAGAGAGATCAATCACAAAGTCAAATCAAAGTCCACCGCACAATCACGGTGGGCTTTTTCGAGAGAATGTAGGACGAAAAGTTGAGGTGACGCGGTGAAAGCCACATTCTACATGGTTATTGCGCTCTTGTTCCTAATTTACGGTCTTCTTAACTATTACATCGGCAGCCGCCTCTGGCAGCTTCTGTTCAGCCATTTTTCTTTTATTCCCGTTGTTCTCTATTGGACTGTTTTTTGGAGCTGGTCGTTGTCTTATCTTGCGGGTCGGGTCGGGGAAAGGTTTTTAGCGGCAGGGATCAGTAGCAGGCTGGAAATAGTTGGAGCCTACTGGCTGGCCTTCATGTTTTACGCCTTAATGGTACTCCTGATTTTCGATGCCGTGCGTGGTTTGGACAAGTGGCTGCACTTTTTGCCCAAGGGCTTGCTCTCATCACCGGTAACAGGGGCCTTCATGTTTGTGCTCATTGCCGGGATTGTGGTCTATGGTGCCTGGAATGCCCGCCATCCTGAGGTAAGGCATTATGAGGTGAGCATTGCCAAAAAAGCGGGTGACCTAAAAAGCCTGCATGCCGTCATGGTGTCAGATATTCATTTGGGCACGATTATGCATGAGACCCAGCTTAACAAAATGGTGGAGATGGTTAATGAGCTGAAACCGGATGTGATTCTATTTTCCGGGGATATTATTGACGAAAATGTGGAGCGCGTGATCGAGCAGGAAATGGAAGGGAGCTTTAAAAGGCTTAAAGCCCGCTATGGCGTGTATGCAGTGCTGGGCAACCACGAATATATCGGCGGTCATGCTGAGGAAGCGGTTATGTACCTGGAGGGGGCTGGGGTTAATGTGCTCAGAGACCGCTGGCTCAAGGTGGCGGGCAGCTTTTATGTCATCGGACGGGATGAGAGTTCGAAAGCGCGCTTTACAGGGGAAAAGCGCCTTGACTTACAGGATTTGCTTAAGGGGGTGGACAATTCTCTACCTCTGATCCTGCTCGATCACGTGCCAAGCCAATTGCAGGAAGCCCAGGCTCAGGGGATTGACTTGCAGCTCTCAGGCCATACGCATCGGGGGCAGCTTTTTCCGAATCAGTTCATAACGAGCAAGATTTTTGAAGATGACTGGGGTCTGCTGCGCAAAGGAAACTACCAAATCATCGTTTCCTCTGGTTTCGGCACCTGGGGCCCGCCGATTAGAGTCGGGAATAAGCCCGAGATTGTGGATATTACGATGCGGTTTGCGGATTAGCGCTTAGGATGCATAAGCAGAAGATGAAAATCTGCAAAAAGTGCCTGGTCGATAAGCAGGAAAATTCTGATTCTCAGCGAATCATTAGACTAGGCTTTTAACGCCGAAAATGAGTTAGGAGAGTGTTAGCAGAGATGAGCGAAACCAAAATTTTATTGAGTGAGCGCGAGATTCCGACCCATTGGTACAACATCATGGCCGACATGCCGAATGTGCCCAAGCCTCCTCTCAATCCCCAGACCCTCAAACCGGCAGGACCGGAAGATTTGACTCCTATTTTCCCGATGGAACTCATTAAGCAGGAAGTCTCCCAGGAACGCTGGATTGAGATTCCGGAGGAAGTACGGGAATTGTATAAGATGTGGCGTCCTTCCCCTCTGGTGCGCGCCCTGAGGCTGGAGAAGGCTCTGGGCACTCCGGCTAAGATCTTTTATAAATATGAAGGGGCATCCCCGGCAGGAAGCCATAAGCTTAACACCGCCATTCCCCAGGCTTATTACAATAAGCAGGTCGGAATTAAACGCCTGTCAACAGAAACAGGAGCAGGGCAATGGGGCAGTGCCCTGTCGATGGCGTGCAGTTTTTTTGAACTGGAATGTACGGTGTATATGGTTAAAGTCAGTTACCAGCAGAAGCCTTATCGCCGTTCCCTGATGCAGGTATTTGGAGGGGAAGTTTTTGCCAGCCCCAGCGATAAGACCGCAGCCGGACGCCAGATCCTGGCGAATGACCCGGATTCTCTCGGAAGCCTAGGTATTGCTATCAGTGAGGCGGTGGAGGATGCAGCTTCCCGGGCTGACACCAACTATGCCCTCGGCAGCGTTCTGAATCATGTCATGCTGCACCAGACCATCATTGGGCAGGAAGCCAGGGCGCAAATGGAAAAAGCCGAGGCCTATCCTGATGTGGTTATTGGATGTTGCGGCGGGGGAAGCAACTTTGCCGGAATTTCTTTCCCGTTCGTGTATGACAACCTGACTAAAGGTAAAAAAACGCGCATCGTGGCGGTGGAACCGGAGGCTTGCCCGACACTCACCCGCGGCAAATTTGCTTATGATTACGGGGATGTGGCCGGCATGACCCCGCTATTATCAATGTATACCCTTGGTAAAGACTTCATGCCGGCCGGAATCCATGCCGGCGGGCTGCGCTACCATGGGGAATCCCCCTTGGTTTCTCAGTTGTTCCATGACGGGCTGATTGAAGCCAGGGCAGTCAGCCAGCGTTCTGTTTTTGAAGCAGCGATCACCTTTGCCAGGG
>DAHVVW010000022.1 GCA_027357125.1 Clostridiales bacterium | reverse complement strand
CCACGAGTTTTTTAATAATCCGGAGCAAATTTCCCACCTGTTCCGGTGAGTGGTTACCACCCGTCCGGAACAATTGAGTTATTAAATCGGTATATGCAGTTTTCAAAGAACAAATGCTTGTCTAGAACTTTTAGAATTCTTTGGCTGCTGGGAATTTTTTTGAAGGGGGCTAATGCCACTTCATTCAAATCACCTCGCTTTCGGGAAAAGTAAGACTTTTCTGGCCTTCTACCATATAGAGTATCTAAGCACATATTTCGGTTACATATTTTATGAAAAAATGTTAAAATATTTTTAGACCTACTAGAGTTTTTTTAGAGAAGACTCAGGCTTCTCGAAATCATGCGGTGAATAACAGGATATTTTACCCCCTTATAAGTGTGCTTCTGGCCCAAAGCTTGGTTAATTCTTTCTGATCCAGCAACAAGCATCCTTGACAAACATCCCGCTTTGCTCTACAATACCTCCTGTAAAGTAAAACTGCTTTACAGGAGGTTTCCCTATGGAAAAGATAGCCCAAATGGCCCTCCTTGCTGATTTTTACGGACCGCTTTTGACCGAGAAGCAGAGAGACGCCTGGGATTTGCATTTTGAGCAAGACCTTTCCTTGGCCGAGATCGCTGAAGTGGAGAAGACCAGCCGCCAGGCTGTCCATGATTTGCTTAAACGGACCGAGCGGATTTTATTGGAATATGAAGAAAAGCTGGGATTGGTGCAGCGGTTTATAAACGAGCGGGAGAAGCTTTTGGAGATTGGCGAGCTGCTGGCGGCAGTGCAAGAGAAAGACTTTGCAAATCCCGCTGGTTTGAAGCGTCATCAGTTAATTCGGGCTAAACTTGAAGATATTTTACAGGAACTATGATTTTATTGAATAACATTACTAATATCCCGGTAAAGGAAAGTGGGGGAAGGCATGTTTCAGGGCCTAAGCGAAAAGCTGCAAGAGACATTTAAACGGCTCAAAGGCAAAGGAAAGCTTAACGAAGCAGACGTCAACGAGGGTATGCGGGAAGTGCGAATGGCCCTCCTGGAAGCCGATGTTAACTATAAAGTTGTCAAAGACTTTGTGGCCAAAGTCAAGGAGCGTGCTGTCGGGCAGAAAGTCTTGGAATCCCTGTCTCCGGCCCAACAGGTCATAAAAATCGTCAATGAAGAAATGGTTGAACTCATGGGCGGGGTCAGCAGCAAGATTCAGATTGCGTCCAAACCTCCGACCGTGATTATGCTGGTAGGGTTGCAGGGGGCCGGCAAGACCACCCATGCCGCCAAATTGGGCAATATGCTTAAAAAACAGGGCAAACACCCGTTAATGGTTGCCTGTGATATCTACCGGCCGGCGGCGATCAAACAACTGCAGGTGCTGGGGGAGCAGACAAATATTCCGGTGTTTGCGGAAGGTCAGAAAAACCCGGTGGAAATCGCCGGGAATGCCCTGCGCCAGGCGGGGATGACAGGTGCGGATGTATTAATCATTGACACGGCCGGACGCCTCCATATTAATGAAGAATTGATGGAGGAGCTAAGTCAGATCAAAAGTGCGGTCAAGCCTCATGAAATCCTGTTGGTGGTCGATGCCATGACCGGTCAGGATGCGGTTAACGTAGCGGAGAGCTTCCACAATCAACTGGGTCTTGACGGGGTGATCCTGACCAAACTGGACGGGGATACCCGCGGCGGGGCCGCCCTTTCCGTGAAAGCGGTGACAGGTTGCCCAATTAAATTTGCCGGAATCGGAGAAAAAATAGATGCCCTTGAGGCTTTTTACCCGGACCGCATGGCTTCACGCATCCTGGGGATGGGGGATGTCCTCACTCTCATTGAAAAAGCCCAGGAAGCATTTGACGACAAGAAAGCCAAGGAAATGGAGCAAAAACTGCGCAAGCAGGAATTCACCCTGGATGATTTTCTCGATCAGATGCAGCAGTTAAAAAAGATGGGACCCCTGTCTTCCGTTCTCGAGATGATTCCCGGCGTGGGCAAGCAGCTTAAAGACGTCCAGATTGATGAGAAAGAGATGGGGCATGTTGAAGCCATTATCCGCTCCATGACTGCCGAGGAACGCCGCAAACCTGTTATTATCAAGGATTCGCGCAAACGGCGGATTGCTAAAGGAAGCGGCACCAGCATCCAGGAGGTCGGGCGCCTGCTCAAACAGTTTGAACAGATGCAGAAGATGATGAAACAGTTTGCCGGGGGCGGCATGGGCCTTCTGGGCAAGGGCAAAAAAGGGAAAAAGGGCAAGGGCCCAGGCATGAAATTTCCTTTTTAACGCGAGTCCTTATTATTTAGCTTCTATCTAAGTTTAAGATAGATTATAAGAGAGTATCCTAGTGAGGAGGTGAAATATTTAATGGCAACGAAAATTCGTTTACGCCGCATGGGGGCTAAGAAAAACCCGTTCTACCGCATGGTTGTGGCAGACTCCAATTCTCCCCGTGACGGGCGTTTTATTGAAGAAATCGGATATTATGATCCCACTAAGCGTCCGGAGGTTCTTAAAATTGACGAGGAAAAAGCCCTGAAATGGCTGTCTACCGGCGCTCAAACTTCTGATACAGCTAAATCTTTGCTGCGCCAAGCAGGAGTCTTAGCTAAGTTCCACTCTAAGAACTAGAGACTGGTGAGGGGGGTGGTTCCTGTGAAGGAACTTCTGGAAGTCCTCGCGAAAGCATTGGTAGATCACCCTGAAGATGTCATAGTTGCCCAGGTAGATACAGAGAAGAGTGTTCACTTGCAACTGGTGGTAGCTCCTGGAGATATGGGCAAAGTGATAGGGAAGCAGGGGAAGATTGCTAACGCAATTCGTACGATTGTGAAAGCGGCTGCTGTCAAAGACGGACGCCGGGTTCATGTTGACATTGACCAATAACGTTGAGAAGGGCGCTAAGCCCTTTTTGGCGTTTTATCCACGGGAAGGGGCAGCGGTATGGACGAAGTCTTGGTAGGAGCGGTTGTAAAAGCGCATGGAGTTAAAGGGGAGTTGAAAATCTATCCCCTGACCCATGATCCGATGAGGTTTAAACATTTGCGCGAGATCATTCTAACCAATGGTGCAGCGAAGCAGCGTTTCACGGTAAAAAATGCCGTGGTCCAGCCAGACTTCGTCTACCTGGCTCTTGATGGAATCGAGAGTATGGATGAAGGGGAAAAATACCGGGGCTGGGAAGTCAGGATAGACCGTTCTGAGGTGCCCCCGCTTGCAGAAGGATGGTATTATTTTGAACTGGAAGGGCTTCAAGTCTACGAGGGGGAGCGGTATCTGGGAATACTGACCCAGGTGCTGGAAACAGGTGCCAATGATGTCTACCTTGTCCAAGGGCCATTGGGGGAAATTTGCGTTCCGGCGCTGAAAACTGTTGTGAAGAAAGTAGATGTTGCGGGGCGGCGCATGGATGTCGAACTTCCGCCAGGGTTGGTGGAAGAGTAATATGATTAAGTTTACTGTACTCACCCTGTTTCCGGAGATGTTCGCCCCGATTCAAGAAAGCATCCTTAAACGGGCGCAGGCCGCTGATCTCATACAGATTAAGCTTGTTAATTTTCGCGATTATGCCGTAAGCAAGCATAAAAATGTGGATGATGTCCCTTATGGTGGCGGACCGGGTATGGTCTTAAAACCGGAGCCGATTTACGCTGCGGTCAGGGATCTGCCAGGACTTCAAGAACTTCGGCAAACTCAAAGTGGGCGTAAAATCGTGCTTTTGACTCCTCAGGGACGACTTTTCAACCAAAGTTTGGCCTGGGAGCTAAGTGCTCTGGATGAAATCGTCTTAATCTGTGGGCATTACGAGGGGTTTGATGAGCGCATTCGGGACTTGGCAGATGAAGAGGTTTCGATCGGGGATTTTGTCTTAACCGGCGGAGAACTGGGCGCGATGGTTGTCATGGACGCGGTCTCCCGCTTGATCCCCGGGGTTCTGGGAGAAAGCGGCTCTTGTGCGGACGATTCGCACAGTCAGGGAGTGCTGGAATATCCCCAGTACACGCGTCCACCTGAGTTTGAAGGGAAGCCCGTTCCGGAAGTGCTTGTATCCGGGCACCATGGCAATATTGAACGCTGGCGTCGTAAAGAAGCTCTGCGTCGTACCTTTACGCGCCGACTGGATTTGATTCCTGCGCTGGAGTTTCTTCCCGATGATTATCTCCTGTTGGAAGAGTTGGCGGCAGAGATTCCGGAGATCGGTGCCTGGAGAGGGAAGTGGGAGCACCTGCGCCCGCCTAAAAAGAAGCGCCGTTCTTTACAAAACCCTTCTTCAAGGGAGGAAAGCTGAATGGGCGATCTTTATCTCGCTTTGATTCACGCCCCTGTTTACAATAAAAACATGCAGATTGTGGCTACTTCCATCACCAATCTGGACATTCATGACATTGCCCGCTGTGCTGCGACTTTTGGCTTAAAACGTTACTATGTGGTACATCCGGTTGAGACACAAAGGTCTCTGGCTCAAAGGATTATGGCTTTTTGGCAGGAAGGGTTTGGCGCGGAATATAACCCTGACCGCCAGCAGGCCTTTGCGCGGGTGCGCTTGGCTGTGGATTTGCAAGAGGTGCTGGAGGAGATAAAGCAAGAGCAGGGACACTATCCGGCTCTGGTAGCGACAGATGCCCGAAAGTATTCTAACACAATTAGTTACACTGCCATGCGCGCTCGGCTGGATCAGGAAGAGTCTCCCGTTTTGCTGCTTTTTGGCACCGGCTGGGGTCTGGCGCGTGAGCTTATGGAAAGTACGGATTTTATTCTTGAGCCAATCTATGGGCCGGGAGAGTATAATCATCTTTCAGTTCGTTCAGCTGTAGCTATTATACTGGATCGTCTGCGCGGGCATTAAGCGATGTGCGGCTTGCGCAGTGCTAATGCTTATGCTAAAATGTATGGGGTTATAACGGATGTTCCGCTCTCTGGAAAACAGTGTATGAACATCTAGGCAAGGAAGGGGGGAAATTATTATGGATTATATTCGTATGATTGAAGAAGAACAGATGAAAAAAGATCTTCCTCACTTCCGTCCTGGGGATACGGTTCGGGTTCATGTCCGCGTTGTCGAAGGAAGCCGGGAGCGTATTCAGGTTTTTGAAGGAGTAGTGATTAAGATGAAAGGCGGCGGGCTGAGAGAAAATTTCACCGTGCGCCGTGTAACGTCTGGAGTAGGCGTGGAGAGAACTTTCCCGCTTCATTCTCCGCGACTTGATAAAATCGAGGTAGTTCGCATGGGTGTTGTGCGCCGGGCGAAGCTTTACTACCTGCGCGGGTTGTCCGGCAAAGCAGCTCGAATCCGTGAGCGTCGCCGCTAAAAGTCCAAGAGAGCCACAAGCCGGGCTCTCTTTTTTACTCTCTGCGACGGTTATCTTATTAAAAATTAATTTCGGACTTGAGTGCGCAACATCCAAATTTTACTGGTGGTATGCTCTCAAAATACCTTGTTCATACTAAGCCTAGTGTGACAAGATGAGAGGGAGTGTTGCAATGGCACAAAGAACAGGTACAAGAAGGATTTTAGTAATTTTGGCCGGGCTCGTGGTTTTGATCAGTTTGGTGCGGGCAGTGGTACTTCAGCCTTACATTATTCCTTCGTCATCGATGGAACCAACGCTGATGCCGGGTGACCGGATTCTTGTCAATCGGCTGGCTTACCGCTTCTGGGTTCCCAACCGTGGTGATATTGTAGTTTTCGCTTTTCCCCTTGACCCCAAGCGGACATTTGTCAAAAGGATAATTGCACTCGAAGGGGAAACGGTGGAACTCAAAGAAAACCAGGTGTTCATTAATGGCCGCGTGATTCAGGAACCGTACTTAAAAGCAGGGGATTACCCACCATACGGGCCCTTGACAATTCCTAAAGGCAAAGTCCTGGTCTTGGGCGACAACCGTAACCAAAGTGGAGATTCCCGTGAATGGGGTCTCTTAGAAAAAAGCTATTTAATAGGAAAGTCCTGGCTCGTCTATTATCCGCTCAACCGCCTGCGGGCATTCTAACGGGGTTAGTTAATTTGACGTGTAGAGGAACAACATATGAGTATTCAATGGTTTCCCGGCCATATGGCCAAAGCCAGAAGGTTGTTGCTTGAGCAACTGCGCTGGGTGGATGCGGTGATTGAACTGGGAGATGCCCGCCTGCCTGAAAGCAGCCTCAACCCGATGCTCAGGGAACTGCTTGCAGGAAAACTGAAGCTTCTGGTCTTAAATAAAAGCGACTTGGCGGATAACACCTGGACCGAGCGCTGGTTAGAAAGGCTGGGCCAGGAAGGCCTTGTCTTTCCTGTCAGCGCTACCGCTGGTTCCGGGGTTGGCCGGATTATACCGCAGTTAGAATCTTTGGTTAGGGGAAAACAGGAACAACTGGCTGCCAGAGGAGTTCGTGCCCGCCCCTTACGGGTAATGGTGGTCGGGATTCCGAACATAGGGAAGTCGTCCTTGATCAATCAACTTACAGGGGGAGCAAGAGCGAAGACCGGCAATAAACCGGGAGTGACCAGGGGCAACCAGTGGGTTAGAATCAATCCACGTGTTGAACTTCTCGATACGCCTGGTTTGCTGTGGCCGAAGTTTGATGACCCTGAAGCAGGAAGAAAACTGGCGGCAGTTGGAAGTATCAAAGACGAAGTGGTAGATTCGGAAGAATTGGCTCTGTGGCTGATAGAGTGGCTGCAAAAAAACTACCCTACCTCACTCGAACGGTATCGCTGCGGACAGGAAAAGCTTTCCCTTGAAGATATTGGCAGGGTCAGGGGCTGCCTTGTTCAGGGAGGACGGGTTGATACTTTGAAAGCGGCTCAGATTTTTTTCAAGGAGTTCAGAGCGGGTTTACTCGGCAAAGTCACTATGGATAAATTCTAACCATATACCTATTTCTAATGCAGCCATAACTTATAAATATGCAAACAAGTCATTTAGAAAAAGGAAGTAGAATAGATTTGTCGAACAAAAGTAATGGGAATAAACACATTAAATCTCTCTCAGATATGAGTGTTAAGGAGGTCGCGGATGCTTTGAGCAAAGATCCGGCAGAAGACCTCCTTAAGGCGTGCGCAGATGACGAGAGGGAAGGGATTCGGCGATTGCTTGAACGCCATTGCAAGCACCAACAGGCACAAGCGTTTGAACAGGCCCGCATCCAAGGGCTCTTACAGGAAGAGAAAATGTTGTGGGAACAAGGGTTTCTCTTGGTAGCGGGAGTTGATGAGGCGGGAAGGGGACCGCTCGCAGGTCCGGTAGCGGCGGGTGCCTGCATTCTGCCTGCGCAGTTTGACCTACCGGGTTTGAATGATTCCAAGAAGCTGACAGAGGGCAAACGAGAAAAGCTTTTTGGGCAGATTCAAAATCAGGCGTTGGCCTTTGCCATTGGCAGTGCGGAACCGGCGGAAATTGATCTTTACAACATCCTGCAGGCAAGTAAGCTGGCGATGAAACGCGCGGTTGAAGGCTTAAAGATCCGGCCTCACCATCTACTTATCGATGCGGTAAGCCTCCCGCTCGTTAATATTCCCCAAAAAGCAATCATTCGGGGGGATGCCTTAAGTGCCAGCATCGCTGCTGCCTCTATTTTGGCGAAAGTTACGCGCGACCACTGGATGCGCGACTTACATACGCTTTATCCCGAATATGGCTTTGACAAAAATAAAGGGTATGGCACAAATGAGCACTTGCAAGTTTTGCGGCGTCTCGGGCCCAGCCCCATTCACCGGCGTAGCTTTGCCCCAGTTGGCCGGGAAGTGGCGGAAAACTAAAAGAAAGCCTGCGATGCCTGCATGATACCAAATTTATTGACGCATCCTATGGGATGTGGCACAATAAGTTTGGCCTATAACAAATTTTTACTTTCAGTTTCAATAAGGAAGGGAGGGTAAGAGGAGATGTCAGATAATTTTGCAGCGGTCGGGGTTTTACTTGTTTTTGCCATTGCTTTACCGGTAATCATGATGTTAATGCCCAAACTATTGGCACCCAACAAGCCACACGCCCAAAAATTGATAGCCTATGAATGTGGTAATGAACCGATAGCCAAGACGGCTTGGCTTGGATTTAAGAGCAATTACTTTCTGTATGCAATCGTATTTACGGCCTTTGATGTAGAAACTGTGTTCTTATATCCGTGGGCACTGACGTTCCGTAAACTGGGGACTTTTGCTTTCATTGAAATGTTTATCTTTATCACTATCCTCTTAGTCGGTTTCTGGTACGCTTGGAAGGAAGGTGCTTTAGAGTGGATGTAGTTAAGGAGAAAGAGCTCCGTGAGGCCGAACTGATGGTCGAAAAGAATGTAGTGGTTACCTCTATCGATAAGGTGCTAAACTGGGCTCGGGGGCACTCCTTTTGGCCGGTGACCTTTGGTTTGGCTTGCTGTGCGATTGAAATGATGGCGACCGGTGGGCCCCGCTATGATATCGCCCGCTTTGGCTGGGAAGTATTCAGGGCATCGCCGCGCCAGGCTGATCTTATGATCGTTGCGGGCACTTGCAACCGGAAAATGGCCCCGCTCCTGCGCCGTATTTATGATCAAATGCCGGAGCCAAAGTGGGTTATTGCCATGGGGAGCTGTTCCAGCGCCGGAGGTCCTTTCGTCGATTCCTATTCAATGTTTGGCGGGGTAGACAAAATTGTGCCGGTGGATGTATATATTCCGGGTTGTCCTCCACGGCCTGAATCATTGTTGTTCGGGATCATGCAGCTGCAGGAGAAAGTCGCCAATCCCGCAAAGGTGAGGTTATTAAAGCATGGAAAATAAAGAGATTTTAAGAAAACATGTTGATGAACTAGCCGTTAAGGTAAATGGAGAAGTACAAGAGATTCTCGGTGCTCTGGTTTTGACCGTAAAAGGTTCTTATATCACTGAAACCTTGAATGCTGCCAAAAACTTTGCGGATGTTCCTTGTGATTTTCTCCACGATTTAACGGCGGTGGATGTGGGAGAGCAGTTCGCGGTAGTGTATCAGCTTTCAAGCTTGAACGGCCCGCAAACCCTCCGGGTGAAGGGCATGATCGACCGCGATACTCCGGTAATCGAATCGGTGACCCGGATCTGGCGCGGGGCTAATTTCCTTGAGCGCGAAGCTTACGATATGTTTGGGATCCAGTTCAAAGGGCATCCTAATCTGAAACGGATCTACCTGTGGGAAGAGTTTGAAGGGTATCCGCTGCGCAAGGATTACGTGACTGAAAGTGTTGAAAAGCGTGCAGTCATACTGACGATGAAACCAGGGGAGTAAGGGGGAAAAACCATGACATTGGAAAGAACGGAAGAACTAGCCTTAAACCTGGGTCCCCAGCACCCCAGTATGCACGGTGTGTTTCGCATGGTGGCCCATTTTGACGGGGAAATCATTACTAAGATTGACCCTAAAATAGGGTATCTGCACCGCGGCTTGGAGAAGTTGGCAGAAAGCCGTACTTATGCGCAATTTATTCCGTACACTGACCGTTTGGATTATCTGGCAGCACCCCACAACAACATGGCTTATGTGCAAGCGGTAGAAAAGCTGGCAAATATCCAGATTCCTGAACGTGCTGAGTACCTGCGGGTGATCTTTGCTGAGTTGGCCCGGATCGCCAGTCACTTGGTATTCATTGGAAGCCTGGCCTTGGATATGGCGGGTTGGACCGCCTGGGGCTACTGTTTCCGGGATCGGGAACGGATTCTTGACCTTTTTGAAATGACTGCCGGCAGCCGCTTGACTGTCAACGCGATGCGCATCGGCGGGTTCAGTCAGGAGGTGCCGGATGAGTTTTGGCCGGCTTTGAAATCTTTCCTGGATGATCTGCCAGAGATGCTGGAAGAATATCAAGGTATTTTCTATGGCAATGAGATCGCCATGGGGCGCATGAAGAGTGTTGGGATCTTAACTAAAGAGGACGCTGCGAACTTTTCCACCACGGGTCCGGTTTTGCGCGCTTCCGGAGTGAAGCATGATCTGCGCAAAGATGCTCCTTACGGGATCTATGACCGCTTTGAGTTCGATGTACCGGTGCTTTATGGGTGTGACTCTTATGACCGGGGTTTGATCAGGCTGCTGGAAATTAAAGAAAGCGCGAAAATTATCCGGCAGGCGATGCGCGACATCCCGGAAGGTCCGATCATGGCGAAAGTGCCGAAAGTTTTGAAGCCACCCGTTGGAGAGGTTTACCATGCGGTGGAGAACCCCAAAGGGGAGCTAGGCTTTTATCTTGTGAGTGATGGCAGTACGAAACCGGCCCGGCTGCGTATCCGTTCTGCTACCTTCATTAATATCCAATTGCTGCCGGCAATTTCTCCGGGGTGGAAGATTCAGGACGTCATTGCGATTTTCGCCACCCTGGATGCTGTGCTGGGTGAAGTGGACAAGTAGGAAATAAGGGGAGAAGAAGATGGACGCATTAAACAAATTGCCACTTAATATTGCGGCTGCCATCCGTGGATTGTTTGGAGATCCCCACTCCATTTGGGCAGATTTAACCATGACTGTGATCGGGATTGTTCTGGTTATTGTGCTCATCGTCCTGGCTGCCTTGATCCTCATTTTGCTTGAACGCAAAATTGGGGGATGGGCATCCCAGAGGCCGGGACCGAACAGGTTGGGTCCACGGGGATGGTTTCAAACGATAGCCGATGCTTTAAAACTATTAGGTAAAGAAGATGTTACACCGGCTGAGGCTGACCGCTTTATTTTCAAGATTGCGCCGATGATCGTGTTTGCCCTGCCGATGATGACTTTAGCAGTAATCCCTTTCGGCATGGGTATGGTACCTATTGACTTGGATCTGGGCATTATGTATTATCTGGCGATCTCCGCTATCTCAACTTTGGCTCTGTTGATGGCGGGCTGGGGTTCCAACAGCAATTATTCCATGCTCGGGGGCATGCGGGCTGTAGCTCAGATGATCAGCTATGAGATTCCGCTTATATTTTCGTTGCTTGGGGTTGTCATGATTACCCAAACATTTAGCTTGTCTAAAATAGTAGAGGCCCAAAGCACGATTCCGTTTGTGGTGATTCAGCCAATCGCCTTTGTAATTTACTTTATTGCCGGGATCGCTGAAGTAAACCGGGCACCGTTTGACTTGGTCGAAGCGGATCAGGAAATCGTGGCCGGACCGTTCACTGAATACACGGGATTGCGCTGGGGTCTGTTCTTCCTTGGGGAATATGGGAATATGACAGCCGTGGCCGCCTTAATTACAACCATGTTTTTAGGGGGCTGGCAAGGGCCGGGCTTCCTGCCTGGTATTGTCTGGTTCTTCCTTAAGGTAGGCATCATCATCTTTCTGATGATGTGGATCCGCTGGACTTTCCCGCGTATGAGGATCGATCATCTCATGGGCTTAGCCTGGAAAGTGCTGCTTCCGCTCTCTCTGCTTAACATTTTGTTAACGGGTCTCGGTATCTATATTTACCAATACGTCCTGCGGATTGGAGGGTAACAGAGTGTTTGGTAAAGGTCTATTCAAAGGTTTGCACATCTCGCTCAAACGCATGCTGGGGCCCAATGTCACAGAGTATTATCCTGAGCAAAAACCGAATCTACCCCCTCGGGTTCGGAGTTCCATGGGTCTTGACCCGGACAAGTGCATTTCATGTGGAATCTGTGCCAATACTTGTCCGAATAAGGTAATTACCTTAACGAGTGAAAAGGGCGATAACAACAAAAAAGTCCTTAAGACCTATCAGATGGACGTGGGACGCTGTCTGTTCTGCGGGCTTTGCACTGAGGCCTGCCCTACAAGTGCGTTGACTGTCACGCAGCAATATGAGAACGCCGTTTATGACGCGGACGAATTGCAGTGGGATATGATTAAAAGGCATCGGCATCAGACTGGGAAGGAGGGGTAAGAGTGGGTACAATAGTTTTCTTTATTTTTGCTATTTTGGCTGTAGCAGCCGCTTGGGGGGTTGTCACCTCTAAGAACATCGTGCACAGCGCCTTCTTCTTGGCCCTTACCTTTGCCGGAGTGGCTGTGCTGTATGTGCTTCTCAATGCCGACTTCTTGGCAGCGGTGCAGCTTTTGGTTTATATGGGCGCGGTAAACATCATGGTGATTTTTGCGGTGATGTTAACACTGCGGGGGGATGTCAGAGAAAGCAGCCGCGAGAACAAAAACTGGGGCTGGGGTGCTTTGGTGGCAGCCCTGGTGTTTGCCATGATCGCGCTGGTTATTCTCACCAACGCCGACTGGCGGATTCTGCCCGC
>DAHVVW010000229.1 GCA_027357125.1 Clostridiales bacterium | reverse complement strand
CCTTCCGGACTTGGCTTATACTGGGTTACCATGAATATAGTGTCTATTTTGCAGCAGCTTATTATTAACAAGAAACTCAATAAGGATAAAGAGGCAAATCCTGCATAGTCTATGGATTGCGGTGAGGGGGATCGTGCATGAAAGTCGCAGAAAAGACGGGCAAGACGGTGGAAGATGCTATTACAGCGGCCCTTCAGGAAATTGGAGTAGAACGGGAACGTGCCCAGATAGAGATTCTTGAAGAACCGTCTAAAAAGGGATTATTCGGGCTTTTGGGCACCAAATTAGCGAGAGTAAAAGTGTCTTATGAAGACGATCCGGGTGCCTTGGCCTGTGAGTTTATCGGAAAAATATGCCAAACCATGAGTGTGGATGCTGTTTGTAATGTAAATAAGCGTGATGTACATTGGCATGTGGATATTACCGGACCGGAATTGGGTATTTTAATAGGGCGCAGGGGAGATACGCTCGATGCGCTTCAGTATTTGACTAATCTTGCTGTTGGCAAGCAGTTGTCAGAAAGGGTTAAGATTATTGTTGATGTTGAGGGCTATCGTCAGCGCCGGGAAGAGACCCTGATCCGGTTAGCTAAAAGATTATCGGAAAAAGTTAAACGCACCGGCAACCGCGTTGTACTTGAACCCATGAATCCTCATGAGCGCAGGATTATCCACACAGCTTTGCAAGAAGAGTATAGAATCTCCACCTTCAGTGAAGGGGAAGAACCGAATCGCCGGGTGGTGATTTCACTTAAAAGGAGCAGAGATATTTCTTAGGTTTTAATGAGGGGGGGTTGCCCCCTTTTATTTTTTTAGGGATAGATAACGGAGATGAACATGTAATGGACGATACGATCGTTGCCCTAGCCACGGCCTTTGGGGAAGCAAGTATTCACGTTTTGCGCCTCAGCGGGCCGGAGGCTCAAACAATTATTAACGCTTGTTTTCAGCCGCATAATTCTGCACGCTGGCTAGAGAGTAAGAGCTATACCTTGCATTTAGGATTATTCCATGATAGCGGGCAAAAATTAGATGAAGTTTTGGTTAGCCGTATGCGCAGTCCTCATTCTTATACCGGGGAAGATGTGATTGAGATTAATTGCCACGGCGGCCCTTATCTGGCGCAGCGGCTGCTTGAAGTTACCCTCAAGTGCGGTGCACGCTTAGCCGAACCCGGGGAGTTTACGAAACGGGCTTTTCTGAATGGGAAATTGGATTTGATTCAGGCTGAGTCTATTATCGACCTTATAAGTTCGCGCACTGAAGGAGGGTCTCGGCTGGCGTTTGCTCAGTTAAGCGGTGGGCTCTCGGATAAAATACTGGGCGTGCGGGAACAGGTTTTGGAGATACTGGCATTTATCGAAGCAGGGATCGACTTTCCTGAAGATGATGTTGAGGATTTAGACAGACAGGCTTTGCAAGAGCGCCTTCAGGCTATTCTGATTAAGGTGGACGAGATTCTGGCCGGGAGCAGAACAGGCAAGATCTTGCGCGAGGGGCTTATGACCGCAATTGTGGGGCTGCCTAATGTTGGCAAGTCAAGCTTGCTTAACTCCCTGGTGCAGGAAGAGCGGGCCATTGTCACGGACATACCGGGGACAACCCGCGATGAAATTCGGGAAGGTGTAAATGTTGGCGGAATTTTGTTGCAGCTTATAGATACTGCCGGTCTAAGGGAAAGCGCCGACCCGGTCGAACGATTGGGCATTGAACGGAGTTGGCGCTCGATTGACAGAGCGGATCTTATTCTCTTGGTAGTTAGAGCTAACAGCTCTTTAGCGCCGGAGGAGCAGAAAATTATTGAAGAACAGCCTGAAAGAGTTATCGTTTTAGCCAATAAGGTCGATTTGCTTAAAGACCGGGCCCAATTTGCGCCGAGCTTTGATCAGGGAACTTGGATTCCGTTTTCCGTACATAAGCGTCTGGGGTTTAAGGAACTGGAAGCAGAAATTAAAAGCAGGGTGTATTGCGGGCAAGCGTTAAGTAAGGATGAACCCCTTTTGTCTAATGCCAGGCAAATATCCGCTTTAGAAAGCTGTCGTTCCTCTCTGGGTTCCGCTTTAACTGCAGTGGAAAGCGGAGTCCCGTGGGACATATTATCAATAGATGTCCGCCAGGCGCTGCAGACGGTCTCTGAAATGACAGGAGATGAAATTCAGGAAAATCTCCTGGAAACTATTTTCTCCCGATTTTGTATAGGAAAGTAGGACAGGGTTAAATGGAGTACTTTGCCGGAAAATATGATGTGATCGTTGTCGGTGCCGGGCATGCCGGGTGTGAAGCAGCTTTGGCCGCTGCCCGCATGGGGTGTGAAACTTTACTTGTTACCCTTAATCTCGACACTGTTGCCCATATGCCTTGCAATCCTTCGGTCGGGGGACCGGCTAAAGGGCACTTGCTACGCGAAATTGATGCCTTGGGCGGGCAAATGGGGATAGTAGCGGACGAGACTTCGCTCCAGGTAAGGATGCTTAATACCGGCAAAGGGCCGGCTGTCCATGCCCTGCGCGTGCAGTCAGACAAGAAGGCTTATCACCGCCGGATGCTTGCTGTCTTGTTGGCTGAGCCTAAGTTAACTTTAATCCAGGCTTTGGTTGAAAAGCTGGTTGTGCAGGAGGGTGGGATCGCAGGAGTCCTTACCCGTACGGGGGCCCGTTTTGAGAGCCGGAGTGTGGTGGTTACGAGCGGCACATATTTACGCGGCCGCATCATTGTTGGTGCTGCCATGTATGAAGGTGGGCCTAATGGTCAGATGCCTGCTGTTAACCTCTCTCATAATTTGTGCGAACTTGGGGTGGAACTGGGCCGGTTCAAGACCGGGACTCCGCCGCGGATACACAAGCCATCGGTGGATTTGAGCAAGTTTTCTATCCAGCCGGGAGATGAACGGGCCGGGCGCTTTTCGTTCCTGCCCATTGTGAGCAAGTTTTGGCAGGGAGACGCAAGTAAACAGGTTCCGTGCTGGCTAGGCTACACTACCTCTCAAACTCATGAGATTATTCGCAATAACCTTTACCGTGCCCCTCTCTTCAGTGGGAAAATCGAAGGCATTGGCCCCCGCTACTGTCCGTCGATTGAGGATAAGGTTGTGCGTTTTGCGCATAGGGAAGCACATCAGATTTTCTTGGAGCCTGAAGGTTGGGAAAATAACGAGATGTATGGAGCTGGACTCTCCACCAGCATGCCTGAAGAGGTTCAGGTCGAGATCTTGCAAAGCATTCCCGGGCTGGAGCATGTCAAAATGCTGCGTCCAGGGTATGCTATTGAATATGACTATGTTAAACCACACCAATTGGCCCTGACGCTTGAGGTAAGGCAACTGCACGGATTGTTTACCGCCGGGCAGTTAAACGGCACCTCCGGGTATGAGGAAGCTGCAGCTCAAGGGTTAGTAGCCGGAATTAATGCTGCGCTTAAGATCCTGGGGCAAGAACCTTTTGTTCTCAGACGATCTGATGGATATTTGGGCGTGCTGGTGGATGATCTGGTGACAAAGGGGATTAAGGAGCCGTACAGGCTATTAACTTCCCGGGCGGAATACCGGCTGGTTTTGCGCCAGGATAATGCGGATTTGCGCTTAACCGCCAAAGGAAGGGAAATTGGGCTGGTAAGTGATGAGCGCTGGCAGAGGTTTTGCGCAAAACGAGAAGGCTTGGATAAAGTAAAATTACTATGGCAAGGCTCCATGTTTTCCCCTCAGAGAGAAGATGTTCAGGAAGTGTTAGAGCGCTCGGGATCTGCTCCGCTTAGGAGCGGAGTAAGTGCTGCTGATTTATTAAAGAGACCGGAGATTACCCTTTCACACCTTAAAGAGTTCCTCCCGGCGAGTTCGGACTGGGATGATGAGATTTTAGAAGAAGCTGAGATTGAACTAAAGTATGACGGTTATATAGGAAAGCAAGTGCAGGAAATCGAACGGTTTGCTAAGCTGGAGGAGCGCGGTCTTCCGCCCTCTTTACTTTATGAAGATATCCGTGGCTTATCCACGGAGGGCAGGCAGAGGCTGATAGAAGTTCAGCCGTCTAATATTGGGCAGGCTTCCCGTATCACCGGGGTTACTCCGGCAGATATATCTGTACTTCTCGTCTATCTCGAACAAAGGCGCAGAGGGGGTTCGGGCAATGTTTAAAGATTTTGCTGCTTACTTGGAAGAAACCTCCTCGGCCAAGCTGGGGGTT
>DAHVVW010000228.1 GCA_027357125.1 Clostridiales bacterium | reverse complement strand
AAAATCGAAACTGAAGTAGTAACAGGGTCGGGTAAATTTGAGCGAACCGGTCTTGGTAATAGCAGGGAAGCCAAAGAAAGTACCAATACCGCTTTCAATTACTTTAAAGCTAATAACAAAAGTATCAGCGGCTCCATCAGCACCAAGACAAAAGATTATCTAATGCACGTGCAGGATATCCAAGGGATAGGAATGACGCCGGAGCTGACACTGTCAGCCTTTATCGCTTTGTGTTCCGGGGCCATTGGCAGACCGGCCCAAAGCCAGTTGGCGGTCTTGGGCTCGATGAGTATCGGTGGGACGATTAATAAAGTAGAAGAATTGGCCAATACCTTGCAGGTTGGCTTTGATGCCGGTGCCAAGAAAGTACTGTTGCCGATGGCTTCGGCAGTAGATATCCCTACTGTTCCGCCGGAACTGTTTGCCAAATTTCAAATATCGTTCTATCAAAGCCCGGAAGATGCTGTGTTTAAGGCTTTGGGGGTAGAATAAGTGATTAATTGAGGTGTTCGATCTCATGTTTTATGACTTTGAGAGCAGGATAATTCAGTTGGCCCGTAAGAAAGCCGAAAAGAAGCTAAGACTCATCCTCACTGCTAAAGAAATTTGTTGAGTTTGCGGCTCGGCGAAAGCATCTGCAATATACCTCTTGGCCTATTTTCGAGAGAAGAAAGCGTATGCAGGTATTATAAAGCTTGCATCCTTACCGGATGAGCAAATATATGACTTACTGGGTGATACGGTTACCGAGGATTTAAAGAACATCTTTGCCTCAGTCTGTGATGGAAATATCGAACCGATCAAAGAAATTATCGAGAATTCTTCATTGGACGAATATGTTAGAACAGAGGCGTTAGAGTCTCTGTTGATCCTTTTAAATCATGATGTGATTTTCAGGGAGCAACTTGTTTTCTATTTTAAACAGCTTTTTAACGGAAAGCTTGAGGTGGATTACAGCTACGTGTGGGAAATCCTTCCCAGGTGCTGCTCGTTGATTCACCCTGCCGGACTTAAGGATGACATAGAAAAGGCGGTTGCAGATGGAAAAGTAATGGAAATACTAGCTGATTTAGACTTTATGAACCGTCAGCTACAAAGGTCGATCGATGAGGTCCTGGATGAACTTAAGGAAGATGGAGATTATTCGTTTATTTCTGAAGATGATGTATATTTATTGGAAGATTGGGTTGGTGGCTTTTCAACTGAAGAGGATGATGATGACGACTATCCATTTGATGAGGATGATAAAAATGAGATGGAAGGTGAGGAGTTTCTGAGGAATATCTTGAGCGGGTTGCCCAGTGTTCCTGTTAGGAGGGCAAGTTCTGTTGGGCGCAATGATCCATGTCCTTGTGGAAGCGGAAAGAAATATAAAAAATGTTGCTTGGGGAAAGAAGAAAATGATTAACTGAATCAATTGGGCGGTGCGGTAAATGGAGATGCGATGTTGGACAGGAGTAAGATTATGTCTGATTTTTACTCGAATTTCCGCGACCTCCAGGTGCATGAACAGGAAGGCCGGGATTTCCGGATAATAACCAGCCGGAATTGGCATCCGGTCTTAATCATTGCACCCCACGGTGGCAAAATTGAACCATATACCTCGCAAATTACGCAATGGATTGCAGGCGAAGACTTTGCCTGGTATGCATTTGAAGGCATCAAAGACGGGGATAACCGCAGGCTGCACATAACCAGCCATAATTTTGATGAACCTACGCTGCTACAAGCCCTTCGGGAAGCGCATACAGTGCTGACGATTCACGGACTGAAAAATTCCAGCGACGAATTCCTGATGATTGGCGGTTTGGATTTAACATTTGGTTCTGAATTGCGCATTGCTCTTCAACACCGCGATTTTATCGTAAGAGAAAGCGAGCAAAAATATCGCGGTGAACGGGCCTCCAATATATGTAACAGGGGGCGTACAGGTAAAGGGGTCCAATTGGAGATTAGTTTTGCTTTGCGAAAAAGAATTGTTGAGGATGCGGAATGCCGAATCCGGTTTGTAGACACAATCAGGTTATTGATCATGAAATAGACAATATATGGGTTGACATGAGCCAACCCATAGAGTATAATAAAGTTGTTACCAAAATTTAATATGTATGCTTAATTTCCAGTGGGAAAACGGGGGAACCAACGACGACACTGATGTGTCAAATGCCGGATGCCTTTTATTTTCAAACGTCCGGCTTAGGGGTGCATCGCATTTGCGTAGAGCATGTTTCAGCTCGAACCCGACAGCTAACCTCGTAGGCGTTGAAACACGTTATAAGCAGATAACGTCTGTTTTCCCGTGGGAACCTTAAGGCAAGGTTCCCTTTGTTTCTAATTTGGGAACAAGGAGGAAGATAAGATGGCATTGGAATTACCTGAAAGTCCGAATGTACGCCGGGAATATGCACTGCAACGGTCCTGGCAATTAAAACAGAAAGTCAATCCCTATTTGGAAAGCAGTAAAAGTATTCTTTACGGTTTTGCTTTAGCTGAAGAATACAAGGCGCGTCGAACTGCTATTCTCAACTATTTCGGGGCCGGTCTTCAAGAGTGGAACGATTGGCGGTGGCAAATGCGCAACCGCATTAGAAACGTGGCAACTTTGACCGCCCTGTTGCCGATGACAGCCGGGCAGCGCGAGGAAATAGCAGAAACGGGAAGGACTTACCGCTGGGCGGTGTCGCCATATTATCTCAGCTTAATGGATCGAGCTAACCCGGAAGATCCGGTCCGGATGCAAGGATTACCATCCTCGAAAGAACTCCGGGATGAATCCGGGGAAGCAGATCCGATGGGCGAGGCTTTTACCTCCCCTGCGCCCTGCATTACCCGTCGTTATCCCGATCGCTTGATCATCAATGTGACCAATGTCTGTGCGATGTACTGCCGGCATTGCCAGCGGCGGCGTAATATCGGCGAAACCGATCGTCATGAAACGCGAGCCAGGCTAAGGGACGCGCTTGATTATGTAAAGGAAAATCCGGAAATCCGCGACGTATTGGTCACCGGTGGTGATGCCTTGCTGCTCAGTGACCAAACCTTGGATTGGTTGCTGAGCGAGTTGCATGCCATTCCTCACGTAGAAATCAAGCGCCTCGGCACACGGGT
Source organism: Clostridiales bacterium (assembly GCA_027357125.1). Taxonomy (GTDB): domain Bacteria; phylum Bacillota; class Desulfitobacteriia; order Desulfitobacteriales; family Desulfitobacteriaceae; genus Paradesulfitobacterium. The sequence continues at coordinate 1,073 of DAHVVW010000228.1, read as the reverse complement.
CCCTGTCACCATGCCCATGCGCGTTACCGATGAATTATGCGCTATCCTGGCCAAATATCCACCTATCTATATCAACACGCAGTTCAACCACCCGAAGGAAGTGACGGAAGAAGCGAAAATGGCGGCTGATAAGCTGATCCGGGCCGGTGTTGTTTTAGGCAATCAAGCCGTTCTCCTGAAAGGTATTAACAATCAACCTGATGTGATGAAAAAGCTGAATCAGGAACTGTTGAAGATACGGATACGTCCTTACTATATTTTTCATGCTAAGAATGTAAGAGGAACGCGGCATTTTATCCCTAGCGTCCAGGACGGACTGCAAGTGATGGAAGGTCTTAGAGGATATACTTCCGGTTTGGCAGTTCCCACCTATATCATCAATGCCCCTGGTGGTGGCGGGAAGACCCCGATTCTACCCCAATATTTGCTCTCGCTAGACGACCAAGAAGCGGTTATCCGTACTTGGGAAGGCAAAGTTATCCATTATCCTAACCACTAGCAGAATCCCCTGCCTGGATTGGCTCAAACCATTGCTCATTCGGGTTCTATATCCAGGGCTTGCGCCACTTATCTCATCCTTGCCGCTTGAGAAGTTTATTAAGTTTGCGGCTCGGCGAAAGCATCCGCAGGATACTTTCGTACTTTAGAAGAGGGAGTCTTAGTGGCGGTTAGCAATGGATAAATAGTCAGGAGGGTTACTCATGATGAAAGATGTCTTTGCTAAATCTCTGAATTACATGAGCTATGACACATTAAAATTTGACAGTACCCTCATCTTACGCCGCAACGACCATTATTACTATATTGTTAAGACTGAAAACGACTTTATTGTTTGGATTGATACACCGCTTTATTGTCGTAATATAGCAGCCCTAAAATCCTTTGAAGAAGCAAGAGATTATATTTCAGGTGTTCAAAAACATCATCAAATGCTTCGTAACCTGTTCCATCATATGATTGCCTGAGTAATGTTTACTTGCTATGGCATTAGCGGCAACGGGTACCCTTTGTTTGTATGGATTGATCCTGGGGGCTGTCTATTTAGTAATCTTGCCGATCGTACTATTTTTATC
>DAHVVW010000227.1 GCA_027357125.1 Clostridiales bacterium | reverse complement strand
GATTTATCCTCCTTTATGCGGACTATGACCGGCCTGATTCCTGCCCGATTTATGTGCCGCCCGCCAAACTGTCCGCAACTTTCTCTGAGTCTCAGCGCTGGGTAGAGAACTTGCGCCTTTCCCAAGTACGGGATATTAACGCTAGTATCTCTGCCAACCGTTCTGAGGAACTTATCTGTTTGGCCGAAGCCTTGCACGAAAAGAAAATCTCCTTGATCGCTGATAGAATCCTGGAACAACGCCGCCATGTGCGGGTTATTCTGATATCCGGCCCCTCATCTTCGGGCAAAACAACCTTTGCCCAGCGCCTCTCGACCCAGCTCAGGGTAAACGGCCTCCGTCCTGTTCCCCTCTCTCTTGATGACTATTTCGTAGCGCGCGAAGAAACCCCGCGCGATTCCTCAGACCAATATGACTTTGAAGCACTCGAAGCCTTAGATCTCCCTTTGCTCGATTCTCATATCCAGACCCTGATTAAAGGCGGTGTGGTTGAGACCCCGATTTATGACTTTGTCAGCGGCAGCCGCCGCCCGCAGGGCAAGATCATGCACCTCGATGCCAACGAGATTCTGGTTATCGAAGGAATTCATGGACTAAATCCGCGTTTGCTTCCTTCGCTTGAGCGTGATCAGCTGTTCAAGGTCTATATCAGCGCTCTCTTTCAGCTTAACATTGACTCGTATAACCGGATCCCCACCACGGAAGTGCGCCTGATTCGCCGCATGACCAGGGATGTAAAATACCGCGGGATTAGCCCGGACAAGACCCTAGGCCAGTGGTGGAGCGTTAGACACGGGGAAAATACCAATATCTTTCCTTACCAGGAAGAAGCAGATGTCATGTTTAATTCCAGCCTTCTCTATGAATTAAACGCTCTGCGCCCATATACCGAACCGCTGTTACAGTCAGTTCCCAAGGAAAGCCCTAATTATGAAGCCGCTTCCTACCTCTTGCGCCTACTCTCGTTCTTTAATCCTCTGGACACCGCCAAAGTCCCGTTTAATTCGATTTTGCGTGAGTTCTTAGGCGGCGGTATCTATAATTCTTAGCTTGAAGATCAACTGTCTTAGATACTTCTTTTCCCAAAAGAGAGCCCTCCCTAGTAGATAATTTCTTCTACCACGGGAGGGCTCATTGCTTGGTGCCTCTACCTATCACAGGCTAATTTTCCGGCTTTAGCCAAGTTGTCGCGTGACATGTCGCGCAGAATAATTGTCACATTCTCAGCTGGAGTATTAATCGTTTCTACTATAGCTTGTGTCACCTTTTCGACCAAGGCTCTTTTCTGGTCAAGAGTACGTCCCTCAAATAGCTCAATTTGCACTATCGGCATCGTGTTCCCTCCTTTCCTCGCGGACATAAATGCTTATACCAAAATCCAGATTATGTTTGTGAGCTAGCGCACGGATTCGCTGCGGTTCAAGTAGGAGTCCTTCTTTCATTTTCTTGCTGCATTTTTTAAGGACTATTTCAAGGCGTAAAGCGTCACCCCATGTCTGGATTTCCCAAGCCTGGGCCAAACTAACCGGCAACCGGCTGGCCGTGTATTTCGCACCCTGGGAGCTGTTATGCTGATGCAGGCGGCGCACAAGGTCAATCGTCGCGCCTGCATAAAGGGAGTCGTCACCGCAACGTACTAAATAAACCCAATACCCCATACTCCTCAGCTCCAGAAATTGAGTGTGGGACGCGTGGGCAAAAAGCCAAGTTCATAGCAAAAATCGAAATATCGTTCAAGCCCTGTGACTGAATCCTGATCCAAGTCATAAGAGAAGCGGGAAAAATAGTCCTGCCAAAATGACTTCTCTACACCCAGCATATCCACACAGGCCTTATATATCTCTTCCCAGTTGCCCTGCGCTTTTGTTTTGGCAGCCAAAAGCAGTTCGTGCACAGCCCTCACCTCTCCGGCTTTTTCCCTGATTAATTTTTGCGGAAAAGCCCAGACTGCAAAGGTCATTGCATGCCCGGTAAAACGCAGCCATTCCTCACCCAAATCATAAATGTAACAACCAGGCCGCGAACGCTCGGCTGTGATCGCCGGATCACCAATCAAGAGAGCAGCATCAGCCCGCTTAAACATTTCCTCCAAATTAGAGGGCAAAGTTAGGTAGGTGGGGAAAACTTCATAGAAATATTGCAGCAGGATTTTGGCAAGATGGACTGAAGTGGCCGAGAGATCGGTGAGGGCAACCGTCCTGCCAGCTAAGTCCTCAAGCGGAACCTTAGCAAAGAGCAAGATTGATCCCACTCTCCCCTTGTTCGAAACTGACAGATTCGGCAACACCGCATATTCCTGCCAGTGGTCACCATAGGAAAAACTGCTAATAGGAGCCAAGTCAATTTCACCCATCTCCAATAAGCGGTTGTGCCCGGATGGTTCGGCCGTGACCTTTTCCAGCAAAGGATTGTCCCAATCAAGGAAATGGAACATCGGGAGCATATTGGTATTCGGATTATGTCCTATGCGCAACATTTGATTCACCCTCCGCCATTGTACCACTCATTCAGGAATGAGGGCTAGGTTTTTTTCCATAGCTTGTTCGTGTTCCCGGCAATTATCAACGAGTGGGCAGACCGGGCATTGGGGCTTACGGGCGGCACAAATCCTCCTACCGTGAAAAATAAGAAGATGGTGGGCTTTGCTCCAGTGTTCTCGCGCAAACACTTGTTTAAGTTCCTCTTCGACCTTTTCCGGCGTGCTTCCTTGAGCCAGTCCCAGCCTCCGCGCAACTCTAAAAACATGGGTATCCACGGCCAAAGCCGGAATCCCAAAGGCATTGCTCGCCACTACATTGGCCGTTTTCCGTCCCACTCCGGGAAGCTTTCGTAGTTCTTCTAAGTCTGCCGGAACCTCTCTCCCGTAATCCTCCAGTAGACGTTGGCACATCGCCAGCAGGTTTTTGGCCTTGTTATGAAAGAGCCCCAAGGATTTAATCCGTTCTTGCAACGCCTCCTGGCCCAAGGCCAGATAATCCTCAGGAGTTTTTAGCTCGGCAAAGAGGGACCGGGTAACCATATTTACCCGGTCATCTGTACACTGAGCTGAAAGAATCGTTGCAATCAATAATTCAAAGGGGTTATGATGCAGAAGCTCACAGTGCGCATCTGGAAAACGTACTGACAAGGCTTCATAAACATGAAGCCCCTGCTCAGACTTGCTGCCTTCTTTGCTACCATGATTTTGCTTATCTCGCATCACTGCCACCGTTTCGCTGTACGTATTTCATATCGCTCATTACCTGTTAAAACCTATTCCAATCGCCTTATTCCCGTATAAAAATCCGGAGTTCAAACGCCTAACTCAACACTTCCGTGATAAATATTGTCCGTTCTTTTACCATGTCATACTCTTTAGCTTTGTTAGCACCGAGTTCCTCATCTGCAAATACCCTAACCACAGGACGGGCCGGCATGCTTAAATTCTGATCCACTACCACCCCGATTTCCCCCGTATTTAGTCTGACAGTTATGCCGGTAGGATATGCAGCCACATTCTTGAGAAAGACCCGCACTAATTCAAGCGGAAACATCTTCTCTGCGGAAGCCATCAATATTTCACAGGCTTCGTGCGGCATCACCCGCTTTAAGCCGGAATTGTCAGCGGTCAAGCGGTCATAAAGATCCACTAAGCCCACTATTTGGGCCATAGGGTGTATTTCCCCTTCTTTAAGCCCCCGGGGATAGCCGGTTCCGTTCATCGCCTCGTGGTGCTGAAACGCAATGTGGGCCACAATCAGGCTGAATTCTTTTTTCTTGCGCAAATCCTCAAAACCCAAGGTGGTATGGGTTTTGAGCAGCTCAATATCCTCTGCATTCCAGTTTTCAGAGTTTTTCAGTAAGTTTGAGTCAAAATGCACCATCCCGGTATCGTGCATCAACCCCCCGATGGCCAGAGTTTCCAGCTTTTCGTAGTCTAAGAGCATAGCCTTGCCCAGCACTGTAGCCAAGACGCAGACATTAACAGAATGCGCAAAACCAGCGTTATCCCGGCTGCGCATGTCCATCATGCTTACGAGGATATCATGCTGGAACAATATCTTCTCTACAATTTTATTAACCACTCGTTTGAGTTCGAAACCATTAGGATCTTTGCCGAGGCGGATGGCTTGGGTGCTCTTTTCAATGACATCCATCGCCTCGCGCCGTTCTTCTTCACCAATAACGTCCTCTACAACCACATCATCAAAGCGGTCATCTTCGATATAAACG
>DAHVVW010000226.1 GCA_027357125.1 Clostridiales bacterium | reverse complement strand
AATATGGCCTCTGGAAGGCGGACATGACCCGGAATCTTTATACGATTCAGCCCTGTTGGGAATCGGAGAGCTCTTCCTGGGCGGGACCACCACAATCGTCGATATGGAAACTGTCCATCACACGGAACACGCGTTTCAGGCCATCCTTGACAGCGGAATCAGGGCAATTTCCGGCAAGTGCATGATGGACGCGTATGATGACGACATTCCTAAAAGCCTGCAGGAATCAACAGACGCCTCTTTGCAGGAAAGCGTGGACCTATTTGATAAATATCACGGCAAGGGGAATGGCCGCCTGGAAGTTGCCTTTACCCCTCGTTTTGTCATTTCCTGCACGGATCCTCTGTTCAAGGAGGTGGCGCGTTTAGCCAAAGACAAAGGAGCTTTTGTGCATACTCACGCCTCGGAGAACCGGGGAGAAATCGAAGTGGTCGAGCGAACCCGCAACCTGCGCAATGTGGTGTTCTTGGAGAAAGTGGGTCTGACCGGCCCTAACCTGATTTTAGCGCATTGCATTTGGCTAGATGACCGGGAACAGGAAATTCTGGTCCAAAGCCAGACTCGAATTGCTCACTGCCCTTCATCAAACTTGAAGCTTGCGTCAGGGATTGCCTCAATTCCTGAACTTATAAGCAGGGGGGCCCAAGTTTCTTTAGGAGCGGACGGTGCACCCTGCAACAATAATCTGGACGCTTTCGTGGAGATGCGGCATGCGGCACTAATCCAGAAGCCTTCACACGGCCCGACGGCGATGCCGGCCAAACAGGTTTTTGAATTGGCCACTCTGGGAGGAGCGAAAGCCATCGGGCATGAACATGATTTAGGCAGCCTTGAAGTGGGCAAGAAAGCAGACTTAGCGGTGCTAAGCCTAGGGGGACTCCATACTTGGCCCCATGAAAATGTCGATGTATATTCCCAACTCGTATACCAAGCCCGGTCATCAGATGTGGCACTGACCATGGTGGACGGGCAAATTGTGATGCAAGATCGCAACTTGCCAACCATAGATATTGCCCGCCTTAAACAAAGCTCTACCCGCAGCTTGAAACGAGTGCTGCAAAGAGTAGGGCTTGATTGATAATGGCTGATGCGTTCAGGTGTGGGCTGGGCAGTTTCCCTAGGATGAAGTTTCGTGTATTATGAGGGGTGGGGACAGATGTCTGGATGGAAAGAGAGAATGGATCAAGCCCGTGGTTTGGCCGAGGTCGATTTAGTGTTACGGCGGGCCCGGCTGGTCAATGTATTCTCAGGCGAGGTTCATAGCACTGATATCGGCATCCATAACGGACAATTTGTAGGAATTGGGTCATATACAAAGGCTGTGCATGAGCTTGACCTTGATGGAAGGTATGTAGTGCCCGGGCTTATTGATGGGCATGTGCATATCGAGAGTTCCCAGCTTTGTCCGGAAGAGTTCTGTTCCCTTTTGCTTGCTCACGGAGTCACCAGCGCTGTGGTCGATCCGCATGAAATTGCTAATGTCCTCGGGGTAAAGGGGATAAGGTATATGCTTGACAGTCTTGAGCCCCTTCCTTTTAACGCCTTTGTGGTGCTCCCGTCCTGTGTGCCGGCAACGGAACTTGAAACATCCGGAGCCCGGCTTGGCGCTGAAGAACTGCGGGAGTTTGTCGGGCATCCACAAGTTATTGGCTTAGGGGAGGTAATGGATTACCAGAGTGTGATCGAGGGCAAGGCTGACATGGTGGATAAACTGGAACTTCCCTTACCTCTGAAAGATGGGCATGCGCCGGGAATTTCAGGTGAGGATCTTAATGCGTATTTTAGGGCGGGAATTCGTACTGAGCATGAGTGTACGACCCCCGCTGAAGCCAGGGAGCGTTTGCGGCGCGGATTTAATCTGATGCTCCGGGAAGGAAGTGCCGCCAAGAATCTTCTGGATTTACTGCCTGCAGTGAACAACGGCAATGCCCACCGGTGCTTGTTTGTGACAGATGACCGCCATCCCGCTGATCTCTTAAACGAAGGGAGCATTGATCACCTGGTGCGTCTGGCAATCAAGGCCGGGCAGCCACCAGTAAGGGCAGTGCAAATGAGTACGATCAATGCGGCCCACGCCTTAGGACTTCCCCGTCTTGGAGCGGTGGCCCCCGGGTACCAGGCGGATTTCCTTATTCTTAGCGATCTTGAAAGTTTTCAAATCGAAGATGTTTACTGGCAGGGGCAAAAAATGAGCAGCAAGGGCAAAAGACCATCGTTTTTGCATGCAAGCACTCAGGGTCTCACGGAAAGTGTTAACATAGGAAAATGGGATCAAGTAAAGCTAGAGGTAAAGGTTCCTCCCGGACCCGCTGAAACTAAGGGCTTTACCCAGAGTCAAGCGAGGAGCAAAGTGCGCGTGATTGGGGTTCAAGCACATTCTCTTGTTACCTCCGCCCTAGTTGCAGAGCTTCCGCTTGTAAACGGCTGCATCGTGCCTGACACTGAGCAGGATATTGCCAAAATAGCCGTTCTGGAACGACACCACGCGACCGGTGGGGTTGGGGTAGGATTTATTAAGGGCTTGGGTCTCAAGAAGGGGGCGGTGGCTTCTACGGTTGCCCATGATTCTCACAATCTTATGGTGGCGGGGATGAGCGATCAAGAGATGGATCTTGCGATCAGGACTGTGGTTAAGATGGGTGGGGGGTTATGCTTAATCGAGGGCGAGAAAGTTATCGGTAAGCTGCCCTTACCGTTTGCCGGCCTTATGACGGACAAATCCCCGGAAGAAGTGGCCGAGCAGTTGTCCTATTTACATGCTCAGGGTCATGCCTTGGGGATGTCCCCTGATATCGACCCGTTCATGACCTTAGCTTTTATGTCCTTGCCGGTTATTCCGGAGTTGAAGATCACTGACCTGGGGTTGGTGGATGTAGAAAAGTTAAGTATTACCAAAGTTTTCGTTGATTAGTGGAAGGTGGCAGTATAATGAACTTGATCGATCTGACTTTAGAAGGCTTTGTCAAGGAAGTAGCATCCTTGTCCCCGGCTCCGGGAGGAGGAAGCGTGGCGGCATATGCCGGGAGTCAGGGGTTTGCCCTGATCGCGATGGTTTGCCGCCTTACGATCGGACGAGAAAAATATGCGGCGGTTGAAGGACAGATGCGTGCGTTGCTCGATACTGCGGAAGAAAAAGGGGAGCGGCTGCTGTCCCTCGTCGATGAAGATACCCAAGGGTTTAAGGCTGTGATGGATGCTTTAAGCTTACCGAAAACTACGGATGAAGAGAAGGCAGGGCGGCGTGAAGCGATGGAAAATGCCACCTTCAAAGCTGCGGAAATCCCTTTGCAGACGGCTAGGCTTTGCCTTGAAGGTTTGCGCGAAGTTCCTAAGCTTCTAACAGACGCCAATCCCAATGCCTTAAGCGATATGGGTGTGGCAGCCCTTATGTTCAAGGCCGGGTTAGACGGGGCCCTTTATAATGTGCGCATCAATGCTGTAAGCTTAAAATCAGAGGAGAACAAACGAGATTTGCTGGTTGTCTCGTCTTCCTTGGCGGAGGAAGGAAACAGTTTGGCGGCAGCAATAGCGCAAAAAGTCAATGAGGGTCTGCGCTAAGAGCGGCGCGCGGTCAATCGAAAGAGTGCAAGCCCGGTTTATGGCATATACCATTGACCGGCTACATAAGGAAAATAATGCGCTTACACAAGAGGAAAGAGGGGGCTATCTTGATTCGGATAGGCACTCTGTGGGAAATGACTGGGTGTGCCAGGGTAATTACTCTGATAGGCGCGGGTGGAAAGACAACGTCCCTGCAGCGGTTAGGACGGGAAATTCAGACAGCAGGTTATGAAGCTGTGCTTACAACCACGACAAAAGTGTGGCCGTTGGCTGACATTGCGGCCTGGAAGAACCCTACGGAGCCACCACCGAATAAACCTTACGATTTAGGCAAGCACGCTCACTTGCTTAGCGATGATGATTATGCTAGTTCTTCTAATTCAAGCAATGTTGCCGATTTGAGTAATCCTGCCATCTGGTTTTGGTATGCCAGGGAAGAGCAGGAGAGTGGAAAATGGGTCGGACCTAAGCTTGAATCAGTAGATAAAGCTGTAGATAACACCGGTTTACCGGGCAGCCGGTTGTGGGTAATAGAAGGAGATGGAGCTAAAGAACGGGGGCTTAAGTGCTGGGCTGAGCATGAGCCCCAAATTCCGTCCGCGACAGAATGCGCAATCCTGGTTATTGACGGTACTCTCTGGGGGAGGAAGC
>DAHVVW010000225.1 GCA_027357125.1 Clostridiales bacterium | reverse complement strand
ACGTTAATCAGCTGAAGCTGGATGTTAATCAGCTGAAGCTGGATGTTAATCAGTTGAAGCAGGACGTTGGAGAGATTAAGACTGAACTGCGCTTCGTCTGGGAAGATATCAAGAAGCTTGACAAGCGGTTAAGTGCACACGATGAAGAACTTGTGATTTTGAAACGTCTAAAATAGGTTTGTGGCGAGGGTGCTAACGTGGACATCATTGCAACGTATCCGATCCTTAGTTACTTTTTTATTTTCTTTGCCCGCATAATGGATGTCTCGCTAGATGTTTTCCGCATTCTGTTATTGGCCAGAGGGTATGCGATACCGGCTGCAGTGATCGGATTTTTCGAGATTTGCATTTATATCGTGGCTCTTGGCACTGTTATGGCTGGAGGGCTTAATGATTTTAGACGAATCTTAGTGTATGCGGCGGGTTTTGCCGCCGGCAATTTTGTGGGTTCCTATATTGAAAATAGGATGGCTGTCGGGTTTGTGGTAATTCAAATGTTCCCCTACCCCGATCATGCGGAAGAACTGATAGGCAGGCTGCGTCAATCAAACTATGGTGTGACCGTGCTTAAAGGAGAAGGACGTTCCGGTGCGCGCGAGATCCTGGTGATCACAGCCAAAAGAAAAGACCAGCCTCATATCATGAAGATTATGAATGAGGTGGCATCGGATACCTTCTTTAATATTTCGGATGTGCGATCATTGCATGGCGGGGTGTTTCCGAACAAGTAGGGGGATAACAAAAAATAGTGTCTTACGACAAGTTTCTAAAGAATCTGCGCATCCAGCATGTTAAAATGGTATTCAATCGTTTTAAGATGGAGGAGGCGCTTAGATAAGATGAAGATTGTGTTTCCGGATGCCGATTCTCAGTATGTGGAATTGCTTGCCCCGGAACTTAGCGCCCGGCTGCAGAGCTTGGGCGAATTTATTATGTACGAGAAAATGCCGGAGGAACCCGGCGAATATATTCGCCGCATCGGGGATGCGGATGCTGTGATTCAGACTTCGAAGCTGCCGGATGAAGTGTTCGACCACTGTCCGCGCCTTAAAATGATTACTTATCTGGGGATAGGGGCGGCGAACTTTATTAATATCCGGAGAGCAACTGAAGCCGGGGTGATTGTGACCAACACGCCGGGGTATGGCAATAACACCGTGGCTGAGCATGCCTTGGCCTTGCTGCTGGCCGTGGCTAAGCATGTGTGCCAGGGCAATTCCAAACTGAGAGCTGGGGTTTTCGACCAGTCCCGGATGAGCTTCGAGTTGGCGGGCAAAACGATTGGCCTCATTGGCCTTGGCGGCATCGGGGAGCGGATGGCTGCGATCTGCCGGGCCTTAGGAATGCAGGTCTTATGTTGGACAAGAAATCCTTCGCCTGCAAGGGCCGAGCAGTCTGGGGTTAAGTTTGTGGAGATGGGGGAATTGTTAAAAAACTCGGACGTAGTTTCCTTGCATTTAGCCTTAAATGAAGAGACCAGGGGTCTGCTCGGGAGACAAGAGCTTGCTCTTTTAAAGCAGAATAGTGTTTTCATAAATACCGCTCGGGCGGAGATTGTTGATACACAGGCTTTGGTTGAACTCCTGCGCGACGGCAAGCTTGCCGGGGCGGGGATTGATGTGTTCGACCGGGAGCCCTTGACTGAAGACAACCCCCTCTTAGGGCTTAACAATGTTGTGATGACACCGCATACCGGATTCAATTCTCCGGATGCGGTAAAAAATATCTTACGTATTACTATTAGTAATCTCGAACAGTTCGCCCAGGGAAAGCCGATCAATGTATTTAACCCTGAGGTCTTGGAGAGCGAGAGACGGAGAGGGTAATCCCGCCTAATACTAAGAGCATGCCTAACCAATGATAAGGCATGAGTTGTTCATTAAGTATTACTACGCTAAGCAGGATTGTAAAAATCGGGTTTAAGTTGCCGAAGATTGCTGCTTTGCCGCTTCCGATTATGCTAATTCCGATAAAGTTGACAAAAATTGCGAAACCGGTGACGACTACGCCCATGTACAAGGTGCTTGCCCACATCTGCCAAGATAAATGCCATACTCCGTGAATTGCATCCCAAACGCCGTACGGAATTAAAAAGATTGTGCCAAAAAACAGGGTATAGACAGTGGTCACGAGCGGAGAAAATTTAGTCATTATATTTTGGCCGAGAATATTGAATAAAGCAACGGATGTGATATTGGAGAGCAGAAGCAGGTCACTGGGGCTGAGCCTCAAGGCCAACAAATGCATTAAAGACCCCTGACTAAATACGAGGAGCAACCCTAAAAATGAAGTTACTATCCCGAAAATACGGCTTTTAGTGGGCTTGACATGCCAGCCAATAGCAAGCAAGAGGTTAGTCATAGCGGGGTTAGTAGCAATGATAATTGCTGCATTATTGGCAGAACTATATTGAATGCCCACTAAGAAAAATAAGTAAGCTGCGGCAATTCCCCAAAAACCCATATTTGCCAAGCGCAGGAGGTCTCGCTTGTCGGGTTTGGGTCCGTACACAAGCTGGTATCGAGCTATAGGTGCCAAAACTATTAACCCCAGGGCTGAACGTATGACAGCTAAAGCTCCTGGGGGAATCTGAAAAGATATGAGGCGGCCTACGATAACATTTCCGGCGTAAAGGAAGGCTGCAAGGGTAAGAAATGCGTAGGCTTTGACATGAAGAGACGGCATTTCAGTCTTGTGCGTATTGACTGCCATATTATTTCTCCCAATCGGTTGATTTGAGAATAATTATAATCTTTGCGGACGTTTAGCTCATTTTATCAATTTCACTTACTTACTTGTGAGTAAAAACTGGGGCACCCCGAGGACAGGGTGTTCGATCATGATGAGTTCGGTGTCATAGACCTTGGAGATCATCGCTTTGATTAAAGTGGATTTGCCGCTGCCGTTGGGGCCGATAATCCCAAAAGACTCCCCTGCTTCAATCTCAAAGCTTACATCCGCTAGCACCGGGGCACCTCCAAAATCATGGCAAGAGAATCCAGACATCCGTCCAGGAGCGGTTTGCGAGCGAGCCCATCATCCAGAAGACGATGAGGTCCATTCAGACCCCTTCTACTTAAAGAGATCCGGATACAACGCCTTGGCGATTGACTCCAGGCCGTCTGTGATGCGGGGACCGGGGCGGGTGAGCATGTCGCTGTCAAGATCGATTACGCGCTGGTTTTTCACAGCTTCGATATTTTGCCAGCCTTGGCGGGAAAGGATCTCCTCTTTGGCGTTTTTCTGATAGTAGCTGTAGGTGTCAAAGATTACCTGCGGGTTTTTGGAGATTACTTGCTCACTGCGGTACTGAGCCCAACCAGTGACATCGTGGGCAATGTTGATTCCGCCGGCCTTGGTGACTAATTGATCAAGGAAGGTGCCCGCTCCGGGGGTAAAGAGGTTGGGATCCACTTCGACAAATACGTTTAAGCGGTCGGCTTCCTTCACTGTTGCCACTTTCTGAGCGATATTCTGTTCTTTCTCTTTCATAGCCGAGACGATTTTCTTGGCCTGCTCCGGCTTATTCGTGACTTGGCCGAGCTTTTCAATAGTCTGGTAAGTTGAGTCCAGGTTTTGCGGATTAAAGACAACGACCGGAATCTTTAAGTTGCGGATGGCCGTGATCGTTTTCTCGTCATGCATCCCCAGAATAATCAAATCCGGGTTTAATTTAAGGATTTGCTCGGTATTGGGGTGGAGGCTGTCTTCAAAGACATATTCAACTTTCTGCTGTACTCCTTGCGGGTAATCATCATACTTGGTGACGGCCACAACTTTTCCTTCCAAGCCCAGAGCAAAAAGGGTTTCAGTGGAGCTTGGAACAAAGGAGACAATCCGCTTAGGCTCAGCCGGAATGGTGACTTCCGTGCCGGAGTCATCTTTCAATGTAAAGGGATACGTTGTTTGCTGGGCCGAGGCAGTGCCAGTACCTGCGTTTTTCTCAGGAGTCGTTTTTGGGGGAGCCGTGCCGCAACCGGCCAGAGCAAGCATCAAGATTAAGGACAGAATAAATAGGATTGATCCTGAGTTTTTTCTGAAAGTTTTGTTAGTTGACAATTTCTTTTCCCCCCTCTGTTCTTTAAGAGAAGCAACTAAAAAATCCTTTTATCCATGAGGATAAAAGGATTTTCATGCGGTTGCGGCTTGCGGGCGTTTGTCTGCAACGCCTGTAAGCGCCTAATATCCTTTGCCTCGAAGGATTTAAGCCCTTT
>DAHVVW010000224.1 GCA_027357125.1 Clostridiales bacterium | reverse complement strand
TAAAGAATAGCACTTAAAAAACATAAATTCGACAAGTCTAGGGAAATTCCTTTTGCAGCTTGTGTTTTTTTTCTGACCCAAGACCAAGAGTTGACAGAATGTAAAAGCCAGTTTATACTTATTATCGTTCTCTTATTTTGCGGATGTGGCTCAGTGGTAGAGCATTGGCTTCCCAAGCCGAGGATCGCGGGTTCGAATCCCGTCATCCGCTCCATAAGAAATTTAGACGTCGCAAGAATTGCGGCGTTTTTGGTACCATCAAACATTTTCATGGCTAAATAATTTAAATTAATACCAAGTACCTTGCTAAGACACCAAAAATGTACTAAGATATTCCAGGGGAACTTGCAAACTTACATATAATCGCATTTGAATTATGTGGAGAGAGGTATGTAGAGGTGGAGCTGGAGTTAGATATCCTGTTGCAAATGATTGAGGAGTCAAGGCGGCGGATGAACGAGTCTGCCAGAGAAAGATCACTTACAGACCCTGACGTGGTGCAGATTAGTCAGGGGCTTGACCGTCTGCTTAATCAGTATTATTCGATTGTAAGCAGGGCCGGTTAAACGGAAGAAGTTAAACATGTGGTAGCGCCTCGGATTCGGCCGGGGTTTATTTTTTTTGCTTATTGAAAAGGCCGAAGGACAAGAGTATTATTAATTAGGATATCTGAAAAAAGAGTAGTTAATGATCTTCGTTAGGTGAGGCTCCTACATGGATATAGGCTGCTGCCCTGCCCCATCGAAAGATGCCCAAGGGTTAACAGGTATTACCGAAATAAGGTTTTACCTAATGTAGCTGGATTCAATCCAAAGCTGTGTAGTGCCAAAGCTGAACGAGTGAAGATGCAAGTAAAGCCGTTGTTGGCTTTATATTCCCTTTCACTCGTAGTGAAAGGGTTTTTTTAGTACTAAATTTGTTAGAGCCATTACATTCTGAAAGACGGAGGTGGTTGGTGTGGACGGAGACCCGTGTAGTATGTTAGCAGTTAAGACTGAACAAGCCGGATACACCGGCCAGGCCTAAATTTTGCCTGTGTAAGCACGTGCGCGTTAAGTTAAACTCAGCTCGTGTCAAGATGCACTTGTCAGGCAGAAACTTAGGTTATTTAAGCTTCTGAAATCGCATACTAAACTAGTCAAGTAAGAAGGGACTAATGGCTATGATGGAAATATTGAAATCTGCAGTGGACGGGCTGGTAACCCTAGACTGCTATGAAGATGGAACATGGGTGAACCTTGTTAATCCGACTGAGGAAGAAGTCCTTAAAGTAAGCAGCACGCTTAAGCTCGATCCGGACTATGTGCGGGCAGCTCTGGATGAAGAAGAACGATCCCGCATTGAGATTGATGATGATGGTTCCACCCTGATACTCGTTGATATTCCAATCGCCGAGTATGATGGCAACTCTCCTTTTTACACAACCATTCCCCTCGGCATTATCATAACTGATAGAAGCATTGTTACTGTTTGCCTGCGAGAAAATCCGATTATCAAGGACTTCTTGGATAATAGGGTCAAGACATTTTACACTTACAAAAAAACCCGCTTTATTCTGCAAATTCTGTATCGCAATGCAGCCAAATATCTGCAGTATTTGAAAAGGATCGACAAAGAAAGCAGTCTGATCGAAGCCAAACTCCATAAATCCACTAAGAATAAAGAGCTTATTCAATTACTTGAGCTTGAGAAAAGCCTTGTTTATTTCTCAACCTCCCTCAAATCTAATGAGATCGTGCTTGAAAAGATGCTGCGCACAGAGAGTATTAAAAACTACCCGGAAGATACCGAGTTACTGGAAGATGTCATTATTGAGAATAAACAGGCAATCGAAATGGCCAAGATCTACAGCGACATCCTTACAGGGACAATGGATGCTTTTGCCTCAGTTATCTCGAATAACTTAAACATCCTCATGAAGTTTTTGTCTTCAGTAACCATTGTGATGGCTATTCCCACCATGATCGCGAGTTTTTTCGGAATGAACGTAAATGTTCCGTTACACGACAATCCCCACGCTTTTGCAATCATTGTGTTTGTTGTTATGGGGACCTGTGTCGTCGCAGCGCTGGCTATGGCGAAGAAAAAGATGTTTTGACACAAAGATGTTGTGACAGTTTTTTGCCATTTAACTTGCCCGCATGCTATAATCAGGGTAGTTTGAGATGGGAGGAGGGGTTTGGGTGTCCAAGCACATTCAAACAGTTGTGAAAGCTAATCTAAGCGCAACAGTTAAAACCGGGGGTTGTGGGGAGTGCCAGACTTCATGTCAATCGGCCTGCAAGACTTCCTGCACGGTAGGCAATCAAGTGTGCGTGAAGTAACTGTCATTGACCTAACTTTAATCAATAATAACATCAGGGAAGTATCTGACCGGAACCCGCCTTTCAAGGATGGGTTCTCTTTCTGTTTGAAAATAGAGTTTGCACAAGGTTTTAACTAAAATAAGAGACAGATCGAAAGAGAGGACAGGAATGCTGAACCTTTACAACTATTTAATCAGGAAAAATGTCCATGCTTACAGGCAGGGGGATATTTTCATAGCCTATGATGTTAATTCTGGCTCTATCCATATATTGGATGAGACTGCTTATCAAACGGTTAAACTCATGGAAGAATTACAAGAAAAGGGTCAAGCTGTTACCGGCGCAAACCTGCTTAGCTTAGCTAGGGCAAGTTCATTTAATACTATGGAGGATACTGAAGGTTTGGGCACGGATCCTTTGCGTCAGGAGCTAGAGGAGATCCTAAGCGAGTTTGCAGAGTTACAACAAGAGGGGACTCTCTTTGCCGGGGAAGCGCCGGAAAATCCTCCGTCTTATCCCGCAAAGCCGGTGGTTAAGTCGATCTGCCTCCATGTTGCCCATGACTGCAATTTGCGCTGTGAATACTGTTTTGCGGGAACTGGGGCATTCGGAGGAGCGCGCACATTGATGGAGTTTGAAACCGGTACGAAAGCAATAGATTTTGTGCTCGAGGCCTCAGGGCACCGTTCGCATTGTGAAGTGGACTTTTTTGGGGGAGAGCCTCTCCTCAATTTTCCAGTAGTGAAAGAGCTGGTGCACTATGGGCGTGAAGCGGCGGCTAAAGCTGGCAAGAGCATAAATTTTACCTTGACCACCAACGCTGTGCTTCTGGATGATGAGGTTCAGACTTTTTTAGAAGCGGAAGATATAAGTGTAGTCTTAAGCCTGGACGGTCGCCCGGAGGTTCACGACCGCATGCGCCCATATGCGGATGGGCGTGGAAGTTACGAGGAAGTGGTTCCCGCTATCCGCAAGTTTGTGGCGCACAGGTCGGAAAGTTCTCCCTACGCGGTCGGGAAATATTATTATGTGCGCGGCACCTATACCCATTTCAATCTGGATTTTGACCGCGATGTCTTGCACATGGCTGAGCTAGGGATCGGGCAAATTTCTTTGGAGCCTGTGGTCGCCGGGCCGCAAGATGCTTACGCTTTTCGGGACGGAGATTTGGAGGAGGTCCGTGCGGCCTATGACCGGTTAGGAGAAGAAATACTTGCCCGCCGCCGACAGGGACGGGATTTTAATTTTTTCCATTTTAATGTGGGTTTAGACCAGGGACCCTGCCTGCCTAAGCGTTTGGCTGGGTGTGGGGCCGGACATGAGTACGTGGCAATTTCTCCGGAAGGGGATCTCTATCCCTGCCATCAGTTTGTCGGCCAACAGCAGTATAAGATGGGGTCGCTTAATGGAGATGACGGGGTTAAACTTGATACCGGGCTGGTGCAGGCTTTTCGCTCGGCCCACATTTATGCCAAGCCTGCTTGCCGGGAGTGCTGGACTCGCTTTGCTTGCAGCGGGGGTTGCCATGCGGCCAATACCGCCTTTACCGGTGACCTGACACAAGTGTATACTTTAGGGTGTGAACTTCAGCAGAAACGACTGGAAGTCGCGCTTTATCTGAAGGTTAAGGAACTTCAAGGGTAAATTTTTGTTGCTAGGCTTCCAGAAATTTATTAAGTAATCCTGGATCCTTACAGACGAGAAACTGGTTTCTCCTACTGGCTTCTGACTTCTGGTTTCTGACTTCTGAATTGGAGGTGTGCACAGTTATGAAGATGATGCGCTCAGCTTGTCCTTTGAACTGTCCGGATAGCTGTGGTTTTCTGGTTGAAGTTAAGCAGGATGGCCTGCGCCTCCACGGAGACGGGCAAAACCCAATTACTAAGGGTTTTATCTGTTCCAAAGGGCAAGCCTTGCTTGACCGGGTCT
>DAHVVW010000223.1 GCA_027357125.1 Clostridiales bacterium | reverse complement strand
CTGTGATGACGATCAAGAATCTGTAGTCTATCGATGGCATCCTGTATGTGCCGTACCTGCCGCTCGGCGGTGTAATCGGAGCTGATGTGGAGTGGAATGAGTTCTCTTGTTCCGTGGATTAGCAGCTAAACAGTAAATTGGTCGATGGAC
This sequence comes from Clostridiales bacterium, assembly GCA_027357125.1. GTDB lineage: Bacteria > Bacillota > Desulfitobacteriia > Desulfitobacteriales > Desulfitobacteriaceae > Paradesulfitobacterium. The sequence goes on along the minus strand of DAHVVW010000223.1, from coordinate 4,113 downwards.
TCCTGTAATTCTTGAGCTAACTGTGATAAATCCTGGCAGGCGTTAGCTATTTCAATCGTCGAAGCTGTCTGCTCTTCGGATGCGGCAGATACTTGCTGGGCACTGGCAGCGTTTCCTTCAGCAATATTGGCTATTTTGTTCAATATTTCAAGGATTTTATCCTTTTTATTTCGCATATGTTGTCCTGAAATGTTCAACGTTTCTATAATCTCGGTTGTTTTTCCTATAGCTTCTGCTATGCCCTTAAATCGGTCATGAGTAGTTGCCACACTGCCTTCTTGCTTTTGGGCAACAAATGAACTTTTACCAATGACTTTTACTGCACTTTCTGAGTTTATCTGCAACTCATTCACAACCTCATCAATTTCCTTCGTCAACGCACTTGACTTTTCTGCCAATTTCCTTATTTCTTCTGCTACAACAGCAAACCCCCGCCCCGCCTCATTGGCCCGTGCTGCCTCTATCGCAGCATTTAAGGCCAATAAATTTGTTTGTTCTGCTACGGCCTGAATCATTTGACTTGCAGAATTGATTTTTTTAGCACTTTGATTGGTCTTGATAATTCCTTCCTGTATCCGTTCCATATATCGTTCCCGTTCGTTGGTGCTCTCTATTAACTCTGTAACCGCAATCGTTCCTTCATCCTTCATTCGTTTCACTATTTGAGCTGATTGGTTCAAATCACTCAAATATCGCTGTTCTGTTTCAATCATATTCCCTAACTCAGTTAGTTCTTTAACCCCATTTTCTATATCCAGCGCTTGTTCTGTGACACTGTTTGCTACTTGTCCAATCGCGCCGGCTACCTGTTCAACTGCTTTCGCCGATTCGTTGGATACAATCGTTAGTTCCTGAGACGTACCGGAAATATGACTCGCTGTTTGCAATAAGCAATTAAGAATTTCTTTTTGATTGCCATTTGTTGCTTTGATCGCCTGGCCAAGTATTCTAAACTCATCATAACTATTGCTTAAAATCTCGCTAATCTTTTCGGTCTCAAGCTCCTTATATTTATATTCGTGCAAGACGACATCACTTTGTATTTCTTTAATCTCCTTTAATTCTATATCGGCGCCAATCACTCCCAAGAACCTTCCCCTAATCATTATCGGCAGCATAATACTCGTCATCAATATCTTTTTACTATTAACTTCATAAAAATAAGGTTCAACAATGGTTATTTTTCGCCGGTCTTTAGGAATGGTATACCACTTTTCATTGTATACGTTCTTAAGAGCTGTTACTTCTATAGTTTCATTTTTGCGATAGACATACGATGTGAAGTTTCCGTTATCGTAATAGTCTATGTTTTTATAATGACTGTCATTTTGATCAAAAGCATTGGGTTCCCAAAAAGAACTTAACGCCAGCAATTCTTTATTCTGCTTTAAAAGCCTTTTTTCCACTTCAATAACTGTCATTCTGTCAATATTGCCCTCTTTTTTTATTTTAATTAATTCATCAAGAAGGCTTTTAACGGAATTTACCGCATTCTCCAAAGCCAAATAATCTCCCAGTGATCCCCTCTTTAAATATTCTATAGATAGCTCTAACAGTTTTCCGGTTTTTCTTTGTTGAGCGAATTCAATGCCAAGCAAACCCCCGGCACCTAAAATAAGCCATATTAAAGTTAAGCTGGAATGTCCAAATACCCACCCCAGCAGCACCACGATTCCGGCATATGTCAACGACAATAATTTCTCCGGAACAAAAACTGACTTCAAAATAACATCCCCTCACGAAACAATCATCCCACATTGCAGCAAAGCCGGCTGTTATCCTCTGGCGAGTTCCTGAGTATCCAAAGCAATCATAAGCTCTTCATTCGTCGGGATAACCAGGACCTGGCAGCGGGTGCCGCCGGCGGAAATGTCCACTTCTTCCCCGCGAACCTTATTCTTCGCCGGATCGATCCGGATGCCTAAATAATCCAACCGTTCACAGATGGTTTCACGCATCTCGGCTGAGTTTTCCCCCAGACCGGCTGTAAAGATCACCGCATCGACCCCATCCAATACGGCCGCATAAGCTCCGATATACTTCTTTACATCATGGGTAAAAATATCCAAGGCCAGTTGCGCCCGTGAATTGCCTTGTTCCGCCGCCCTTTCGATATCCCGGAAATCACTGCTCACTCCGGAAATCCCTCGAACTCCGGACCGCTTATTGAGGAAATCATTGATCTGATCAAAATTCATATTCTCCTTCCGCATGACATAGGAGACAATGGCCGGATCCAAATCTCCCGAACGCGTCCCCATTATTAACCCTGCCAAAGGGGTGAAACCCATCGAGGTTTCAAGCGATTTCCCGCCCCTGATCGCCGTGATCGAGGAACCATTGCCCAGATGGCAGCTAATGAGCTTCAGTTCTTCCAAGGGCTTTTGCAACAGGACAGACGCCCTTTGGCTGACATACTTGTGGGAAGTTCCATGAAAACCATATTTGCGGATTTTATACTTCTCGTACATCTCATAGGGTAATCCGTAGACATAGGCATATTGAGGCATGGTTTGGTGAAAAGCCGTGTCAAATACTGCCACCTGAGGTATTCCCGGCATGAGTTTTTGACAGGCCTTGATACCGGCGATATTCGGTGGATTATGCAGGGGAGCCAATTCGATGCACTCCTCGATTGCCTTCATTACCTCGCCGGTGACCAAGGCGGATTGAGCAAATTTTTCCCCTCCATGCACAACCCGGTGGCCAACAGCCTCAATTTGCTTAAGATCCTTGATGACTCCGTATTTTGGCTGGACTAAGCTGGCTAAAACGAGTTGGATCGCCACCGTGTGATCCGGAATCTCACCCGCAAGGATTTCCTTATCCCTGCCAACCGGGAGGTGGGTCAGGACAGAGCCCGGCATGCCAATGCGTTCTACTAAGCCTTTGGCCAGGGGATTGCGGGTTTCCATATCGAGCAGCTGATATTTCAACGAAGAACTTCCACTATTAATCACCAAAATATACACTTTATTCAGCTCCCCTAATCGATTTGCGCCCGAGCAGGGTCCGTTGCGGATAAAGAAAACTTGGCTTGCGCCAAGCCTTTAGGCGCAGGCGGAAGCCTTAGTTGCCCTTATACTATCAGCCACCAAAAACTTATACTTTCTGATAGTGTTAGAAAAACTCGGTTTCCGCCGAGTCCTTCTGACGAAGGCGGAAGCCCTAGTTTTTCTTATGTACCCCGAAAGTTATACTTTCTACCAAAAAATACAACGCCCTTAGTCCCGTGGAGCGTTGTTAAACACCAGGGTTTTCAAAACAACCGGGACTACCCGTCCGCCCATGAGAGGCTTGCCAATATCAATATAATCGCAATCTCCCACAGAAACCTGATCGATGCAGACTACCTCAACCGGACCGGGAGCTTTCGCTTCAATGCACTGTCCCAACACTTTCCCACAATCATCCTCGATGATCAGAATAAGAGGCAAGACATCGGCCAGATATTCCCGCATGCCTGCCAAAACTCCTCCGGCCAAAGCCTGAATATCGGCAAAAGCCATGGAACGGGGTCCTTTGAGGCCGAGAGCTACATGCGGGTTGGTTCCATCGGATTGCAACCCTAAAATCGCCTGCTTAATGACTTGGGCTATTTCCGCAGGTGCTGCCGGTACTGCAGAGAAGGGAGAAATAACAATGACGTTCCTCAGCGGCAGCGTTTGTTCCCTTACGTGGATTGTACTGCCGCTCAAATTAACAGACTGTGTTCCTGTTCCGATTACGGTGGCCCTCACAGTTTCATCAGGCCTCTCCAAAACATACCCTGCGGTTTCGATCCTTTTTCTTAATTCCCAACCCAAAAGAGGGCCAAAATCACCGAAAACAGTTACATCGGCCATCGTTTGCGGCTCAATGTCCGTATAAACATAATCGGCAACCCCGCCCGAGATCATAACCTTTTGCAAGGGATAAGGGGACTTTAGGGCCGGGGTCATTAATAATTCATGGGTTAAGGAGGAAAAGCTCTCTTGGTTGAGTACTTCCACAACGCATTCAGCCATTCCCCCGATAATGTTTTTTAATTGCGGCAAGGCAACCCGGTCACCGACAGCGAGTTTTTCGCCACACGCCAGAAGTACTTTTTGGGCAGGTGCGGTAATATATGTG